>NZ_JBFUKU010000001.1:0-111024 GCF_056400685.1 Pseudomonas sp. P5_A12
GAGCCGGGCAATCTCGCTATACCCGCTGATATCAACTCCGCCCAGGTTATTGGCCAAAGGTGGCAAATAATCCATATCACTGTAACGACCACCCTCCAGATACTCGGCCTGCAAGCGCACGACATCACTGGCCGCGGCAAAGTTGCCGCGCATCGCGACTTCGCGCTGATAAACATCCTTTAAGTAATGGTCGGCGAATTCATGGCGAACATCCCGCAGCCGCAGATCCTGCCCCACTATCTCCAAATGGGTGTCCAGGCACTTCTGGCGAAACTTCTCCAGCACCGCGCGATCCTTGCCATAAGCTCGAACCATCAGGTCGATCCGCGCCTCGTCTGCCCTAACGGCCCATAGGGGCTGATTGAGAAAATCCGCCATTTGCCGTTTCGACACGCGAGCACGGTCCTCGATCATCCTTGAGAGTTTCACAGGGTCAGTCACCAGATCGCCCCCGGACTCCATCGCATGCACCCTGGAGCTTTCGAGAATCACCCGGTTCATCTCGAAGGCCAGCAAGGCATCGCTGTCGTACCAAAGATTGAAGGTGTAGCCCTCTGGGGCGAGGACCTTACGCCAGATGTTCATGTAATCACGCTGAATCGCCCCCACTTCACTGCCACCGACCCAAACGAAGTGCATGATTTTTGGCACGAATTTAGCCGCCCTGGGGAGCATGGCGGCGGTATTGGACAGCCTGGACGCATATTGTTTGAGGCCGGCAGAGGCCTCACGGAGGGAGGGCGAAACCGGCGTTGCTTTTTGACGAAGCAGCGACTCGAATACGTCCTGAAAAAGTTTTACGGGCACCTGTTTTTCAGGGGCATTTGGACTTTCATTCGCAAGGTGATAGTAGCGCTCAAGCGCTAAATATTCGGTCGTACCGGAGAACTCGGAAAATGAAGCTTTGACGATTGCAAACTCTTCCGGGGAGAAAAAACCATGGCCTTTATTTGATATTTTTTCAGTAACACTCATTAAACTTTCATCCTTGAAACAGCAACAACAAAAAGACAATCAGACTCGTTAAACCCGCACAACATTGCAGGCACGGGACACCCAACCATCAGAAAATTATAAAAACAGTTATAAAGCGATACTCACACAAACAAACTTCGTTGAGAGCGAGCAAACCATGACACGAAGGCCATCTATTCAAACTGAAGAAAATTCAAATCATGTCGCGGCAAACCAATAAAGCGTAAACACACTAAAACAATGTCGTCACACATTGAACAAGCGCAATGCGTGACGAAACGGCATAACTTAACTTCCTACTGTTTCAGTTTTTCCGTTCGACAAAAGTTCATTGAATAACACACTGCCCGTGGTGTCCTTTCTGGAGGCCAAGGCACTCACCAGCCCCGACACTGCAACGGACTGATAGCCGCCAATTGCCAGAAACACCTCCCCACGCAAGGCTGGATCCGCCGCAAATACCTGACGAAAGATCAGACTGTGCCCACTGTCCGAATCAATCATCACCAGGTGTTCCCCAACTTTGCTCAGTAAAAGTTGTTCCGGGCGCTCCAAGGCCCAGATCAACTTTCCGGGAATCCATGCCGCACCGCCCAGAGACTGTCGGCAGTCGACGATGACCGACTCCAGTCTCAACCAGGCAGCCTGCGATAGATGGCAAGTGACTGCGCCTTGCCCCAGTCGAAGGATCAAGGTGTTCACATCGTCGGGCAGCAGCGGCAAGAGGTCACTTACCGCCATCTGTCCCTCGATCGCGATGACTTCCGCATTACGCTGCACATAACTGACCGGACCGGTCTGCTCCATCAAGGGGTAGGTGTGCAAGCGCCCATCTTTGCTGTCATGAAGCAACACATTCGTGTGTTGCTGCGTACCCAAGAGTTCGAAGTCATCAGGTATCGATGCCTGAGGCACCCGAATCAATCGCCCGGTTTCGGCCACATACCATTGTCGGCTGTCGGGCTCCTCTACCGAAAGAAAACCGGTATGCCGATGGTGCTCGACCAGCGTCTTGAGGCTGTCGTGCAATGGGTCGGACTGAGCGGCAACCCAATCATTATCGACCCCGGTCACCAACACCGACTCCTGATAACGCAGCTCGACCTCGATCCCTTCAAGCGTTGTTGCTCGAAGGCCTGCGCCTTCTGCGCGGACCATGGCAAACCGCCAGGGCGCCCACTCGCGCTGCGGGGCCGGTACCGCGTCAGCCTGCAACAATCGCAGGCCCGGGCCAAACGCACCGTCAAGCACGTCGGGATCAATGAATGCCTGACGGTAGACTTCGCCGGTTGAACGTTCAAGCAACCAGACCGCCTTGTTATCCGGCGTAACGCTCAGCAAACGCACTTCCTTTCCATGCCCCAGTTCGGACAGCAACAACCGATTATCCACATACCAGGCGCTTAACCGGGTTTCGCCGCTGAAATTCTTCAAACCCACAATGGCAAAACTTTCGACCGGGTCTTGAGTGGCCACCGCATCCAGCGCCAACCACCATTGCGCTCGATCCCTGAGCCAGTCATCGGACAGGCCTGCCAGCTGTAGGCGGCCTTCGGCGGTCACATTGAAGAACAGACCTTCGCGGGTCAGCGCCAGGAAGCCGCCTTCAACAGCCACCACATTGACCAGCCCTCCGGGTGCAATCTGTCGAACGGACCAAGCCCCGTTAATCCGTTCATGGCGGGTTAGACGCCTGGAAGTCTTGTCGTAAATGACGAAAACATCAGCCTCATCGTTTGCCGGGGGAATCAGCGTGAGCTCATTCATTTGTTTGATGGAGTCCGGCCAGCCTCGTGCCCGGTGTCGTAACGGGACGGGACGAACAATCAGCTGGTCGTTGCTGCGAACCCAGGCAAGATCACGCAACGTTGAGTCCACCTTCCAGCAAACCGAAACGTAAGGTGCAGGCTGCCAGCTGACTGTGGTGACGCCATCGTGAGTCGAGGCAGGCAAAGGTGAAACATACTCTCCAAACACCCGTGCCCAGTCGGTAAGCGTGTCAGCCGTGCTCAAGACGGTTTCCAGAGCCAGATCCAGATCTCGAGTCATTGAACTCAAAAACACCTCGTCTCCATGCAGGTGGTACACATACTCGTCTGCCGTCCGACCTTGGCGCGTGACCCTCTGAACGATCGTGATCACCCCGTGCGACTCCACCTTGCAGTGGGTGATGACACTATCTGCAATCCTCGCCACCAACAGCCTGTAACGATGACTGAGCAAACCGGTCACTGCGTCGACTCGCCAGATGAAGTAAGTGTGCGGGTCGTAGAAGTAGGCATAGCCGCTATCCACTGCGCCCAGCAATGCGCCATCGGCCTCTCCCAGCGCGTCATCGCGGATGTATAGAAACCGGTCTTCCCCCGCGTCGTACCAGGCGTTTGCGAACCTGGGTTCGTCCGGGTTTTCAAACGGGACCGGAAACTGATGAATCGGCGTATAAGGCATGGCCAGACGATGGTCATTGGCCAGGGCCTTGAAGTGGTCCTGCAACACCTGCGCGTTTATGCCTGGGGCCACATCTTGCTCCAGAAGCAGCAATTGCTGGCTTACCTGATCAACCCTGAACACCTGGTTGTTGGCGAGTTTGACCATGATTTCATGGCGTCCCTTGCCGCTGATCATCACTTTGATTGCGCCAATGGAAACGCCTCCGGAGGTTTCCACTCGTACATCGCTGACGTTCGCCCAGGACGCGTGCAGTACCCAGCGCGAAGTTTTCAGCGACGGCGCTTCAAGTTCAATGCTGACTCCGGGATTGAGCACCAGCGAACATTGCGCATCGGCGCCTTCGATCCTATAGGTGATTTTTTCATGCCACGATTTCGGCAGATCGGGCACCACCAGCGTGCGATCGACTGCGTCCAGTCGCACGGTGATCAGCGTCGGCTGATAGACCGGGTTCAGACGATAGACAATGTAGTCACCGGGAAACGAATAGAACGAAAAGAGAAACAGGTATTGGCCGTCCGGCTTCTTTTTCTCCAGGCGACGGGCCACATCAAAGCCAACGTCATGACGCAACGTGGAAAAAGGCAGCCACTTGTACTCGTAGCCGTAGATCGTTTCAGGCGTGCAGGGCAGCACGATGACCTGTCCGGCAGCAGGACGGAAATCGGCCTGTCCCGGCAGGTTGAGTTCACGGCGAATATCAATGGCTCGCTCGTAATTCACCTCAAAATCCGGCACCCCTAAATGATCGCGCAGGGGGAACAGTTTGGGGCTGTCGAACATCAAGGTTTGCGCATTCAAATCCAGCGTATGGAATACCAGCGAGGGTTGAGGCAACCATGCTTTACCCCCCTCATCAAACCGATAACCGCCTGCACGATGAGCCCGCTCCAGCTCGTCAAAAAACAACCCGACCTGTTTCACCTCCTCCGCGATGATGGCAAAGCCCTGTGCCAGTGCTGCGGCACCGATGGCCAGGCCGCCCAAAATCACCCCGGCTCCGCCCAGAACCGCTGCCGCCGTACTCGCACCGACCACACCGGCGCCGATTCCTGCGCCGGCCAGCACCACACTCGCCGAATCAAATGCCAATTGAGTCCCGTACTGCGCGCGCTCCACATCGTTTTGGGCCGTAGCCAACTGGTAAACATCAAAGCCTGCATTGGCCAGACCTAACACCGCGCCCACACCTTCGTTGGCCACATGTCCCAACGCTTCGCTCACCACCGGCGCACAGGTCTGCGCGATCACCTTCTCGTCTGCCAGGGCCTGTCGAACCAGTTTGACCAGGYCAAGCACATCAATCACGTTACCGTGCACCAGCTGTGCGTAATTGACATAGGCGTGCAACCGGACGGCGGTGGTCAACGGTTTCCCGGCGCCTTCCCGAGAGCGCAGCGCATTCATCAGCGCCTGGATAGTGAAGCCTGCGTTCAGTGTATGAACGCTGCCAGCCCCGGTCGGACCCGGCTCGTTGATCGGTGCCCGGGGTTTTGTGGCCAGCGTCGAGAAATGCGCTGACAGATAGTTTTTGATGCGCAGGAAACGTTGATCGCTGGTTATAACTTGCACCAGATCTTCAGGCTTGCGGGGGTTGATCAGGCTCAAGCGATACTCGCCGACCGGGGTCACTTCCAGTGTCTCGAACAACGGGACAAACCCTGCGACCCCTGGATTCTTTTCCTGCAGCGCCGTAGTCGCCTGCTCTATCTGCTGGCCCCACCAATGACCGTCCAGCTCCAGCAGACTACTGCCCAGTCGCGGATTATTCATCAGCGATTCGCCGCGAGCACTCGCCAGGCGCTGCCTGACCGCTGGCAATGACTGCTCCTTCAGCGGGCCGGGTTGCAGCAAGTCCGACACACGAAGACCAGAAGACAGTAATGTCCCGGCAAGGCGCGCCCCATCCAGTTCGATCAGGTCAAACATCGGCCGTGAAGTTTCACCGTAGGCGTCGTACTGCCTGGCCATTTCATGCTGCAGGAAGAACGCCTCCAGCGCCTCACGAAACAGCTGCGGCTGTTCAACCTCGAACACCGCAAAGTTAGGATCGTAGAAATGATAGAGGCCGCGCTCGCCATCAAAGGTTTTCGCCACCAGCATGGAGTGGTTATTGGAGTTGAGCATCAAAGTAGTCGTGGATGTTTTGGCCTCGAGTAACGCCACGACCTGAGCCAGATCAGAGCGAGCCAAGGCGGCGCCCATCTCGTTCAGCTGTAATCCTCGCATCTCTTCCACGACACGCAGAAAGACCGCAGAGTCGCCTTCTTCAGGGTCAATAACGCCGAGGTAGAAGCGTTCCCGCAGGGTATTGGCGGCGGCCGGGCCTTGGGTCAATGCCGCGGACATCGCCAACGTCAGCGGGTAACAGCGGCCACCCACTTGCTCGCCAGTGCCCTGCAGCAGCAAATCCTGCGGCACCAGTTTGGTCGAGCCAGCATGGAAACTGTTCAGGACAAGGCTCACTCGTTCGACAATCCGGTCACGGAATTCAATTTTCGCCAATTGCTGAATCCGGGCAACTTGCTGGCCCCATTCACGCAAGGTCAGCGGCTGCTTGAGCGCATTTGTCTTGAGATCCAGGGCACGCTCGGCAAACACCGGTGGCTCGCCTGAAACGTTTTCCAGCCCAGCCTGGAAGGCCGGCGCACGGTGTTTGTAAAGTTGGCGCTCAATGGCCGCATAACGGCCCGATACCCCCAGCTCGGAAACAGTATTGGCCAGATTCTCCAGTTCGACACTCACCGAGTCGAAGCTGCGGTTATCCAGTGCCGACGCCCCCAGCAACGCCCCCAGCATCAGCCGCTGCCGGGGGCTCAACTGTGCACTCAGAAAGGAGCCGTTGGCGATGCGGCTCAGTATTTCATCGACTGACAGCTGTTGAGTCGTCGAGTCACTCAGCGAAGCCGGAGGCCGTGTTCTGACATCCTGAGCGAGGATTGATTGGCGATCATCAAAACTCAATGGCAGTGTTTTTTCGAAGGTCATCGGACCGCTGTGTTGCTCATTCATCGCGTTGAGGAATGCCCCACCCAATTCATCGGCCAGTCGCTGTAACAGCACCGTCGACAACACATGACGCCCCTCGATGACAGGCCAGCCTTCCTCAAACTGGATGGTCTGGTATTCGAGCAACTGGGCGACATCACCCGCAAAGCGGATTTTGAACCGCCCTTCTTGCCAACGTTTTTGTTCATTGATCAACCATTGCCCGGTGTCGCTCGCGTTTTCTTTCCAGGAATGATCCAACTCCTCCTCGGTTGCCCGGTTGACCGTGCCCTTGGCGGCAATTGCAACGTCCTCGCGCCAGGATTCGGCCGCTCGAACGGTGAAGTGCGCGCGGGCATAGGCCTCGATTGCATCGCGCATTGCCGCAGGACCGGTCAGGTAGATCGTCACTTCGCTCTGGGGGCGGATGCCGTCGCTGTAGTAGGTCGCCGCAGCCTCGACCAGAAAACTGAACGAGAGCTCTTCCTCCGATGACAATTGGTGCAAGGGACCGAATTGTTTTTCGATCACCTCCAATGCCAGACCGCTCATGGTCTCGGCGTCGATCAGCGCAATGTTTCGCTCAAGGGCCAAGCGTGCCGTGGCGTCGACAACTTCATAGTTGAACCTGAAACGCTCGATCACCGCCCTCAACATGGCCGAGCCGGGATGAGCCATCAGGAACGCATTGCTTAAACTGCTTTGCTCCGCAACCGCTCGCAACCCGTCAGGCCGAACGAGGCGTTCTGCCGGTGGGCTAAAAACGCTGCTCAAGTCCGGGCGACTTTTGGCAAATCGCTCCAGAGCCGGACGATGCTCTTTGGGGATTACTTCGAAATAGTTCGTGTATTGGCCGCGTAGTGCCTGACGACCTGGCATCCACTCAGGGTTATGATCCAGTAACAATTGCAACACGCCCAAACGCGCATCGGCGCTGAATTGGCTGATATCCACGCCGCCAAGCGTTTCCCGTAGCGGTGGCAGGTTATCGACATCGGCATAACTTCCGCCTTCAGCGATCAACGCCTCAACGCGCACCACATCGGACGCGGCGGCAAGATTGCCACGTAAACTTATTTCCCGTTGGTAAATAGCCTGCAAACTGAGCGGTGTTACCTGATTCGCCAGATCGTGAAGTTCAATACCCTGCTCGCCCATTTCCGAAATACTTCGGCTGTTCTTATCCCTCAAGGCTTTAAGGTGAGCTTCATTCTGGCCATAAGCCCGAACCAGAAGATCAATTCTTGCTTCATCGGCGGTTATACCCCGCGCTACAGCCAGAGAGATATGAGCGTACATTTGTTGCTTGAGGACGATGGCACGTTCCTCATACTTGTCGCCCAGTTCAATGGCTGTCTGACTGGCCTGCCCGCCATTAAGCATCGCGTCAGCCTTGGCGGCCTCAACAATGATCCGGTTTGTTTCATAGGCCAGTAGTGCGTCGCTGTCATACCAGAGCTTGACGCTGTAACCTTCCCCGGCTACGGCTTTATTCCAGACATTAATATAATCGCGCTGAATACCCCCAAGACCGCCACCGAGCCAGACAAAGTGCAAGATTTTAGGCACTTCAGTGGCGACGGCGCTTAATTGTTCGATGCTGTTGGACAGGCGTGCATGAAAACTTTCCAGCCTGTCCTGTATTTCTGTCAGCCCAGGCGCAGCCCCCTCATCCGGCGCTGATGGCGGCCCCTGCTCAGCGGCACGTCGGCGTCGGCCATTGGGTTCAACCAAAGACTTGAGCGCCTGGCGCAACAGACCCAGCGGCACACGCATCCTTGGAAAATCGAGCAGCCCGAGGCACCCGAAGTAATATCGAAAAACAGCGTCATATCCATCAGTACCTTTATAGGCCAGCAAGGCCTGTTCAAGATCTGACAGTTTAAAAAGATCGACAAAACCGACATAGCCGTTCGCACGACGAGCTTCCTGCTCATCCATAAATAAACTTCCCTGTAGAAATAGAAATCGGCAAAAAACCAAAGAGCCAATCAGACTCAGGAAACAACATTAACCCAACTAATTTTCCGTCTCACGATGGAAAACCAACAATTCATTACCCGTAGAACATCCAGAAACTTAAACGCCGTGCAAAACAGTAAAAAACACACAAGCAGAATCACAACGCTCAATAAACATGAGTGGCGGCAATGACCGATCCCAGTCTTTATTAACATCAGGACACTTAAATGCCCGACACGAGAACTATCAACAGGAAAGCGGCCTCAGAACGAGGCCGCCACGCTTCATGAAGCGGGTTTGTCGCCATACCAACGCGGGGTATACACCCACTCACCGCCCTCGGCACGCGGGAACACGCAGGTTGTCGACGAACCAATCAACACCATGGTGCGCATGTCCACCTGATCCGGGGTCAATTGCCCCAGCGTGGTCACCCGCAAGGTCTGCCCCGGGCGACCGATGTCACGCCCCAGCACTACAGGCGTTTCGAGGGTGCGATGCTGCGCCACAATCTCCAGCGCTCGGCCCAGTTGCCAGGGACGCGCACGGGAGATCGGGTTGTAGAACGCCAGCGCCAGATCGGCTTCGGCGGCCAGGTCCAGACGCTTCTCGATGATCGACCAAGGTTTGAGGTTGTCCGAAAGCGACATCACGCAGAAGTCGTGCCCCAACGGCGCACCGGCCTGAGCCGCCGTCGCCAGGGAAGCAGAAACGCCCGGAAGGATCTCCAGATCAACGCTGTGCCAACTCGCCTCAGTCGACTCGTGCAACGCTTCAAGCACCGCCGCCGCCATCGCGAACACACCGGGGTCGCCCGACGACACCACAATCACCGAACGACCTTGCGCCGCCAGTTCAAAGGCGTGACGGGCACGCTGCATCTCTTCGCGATTGTCGGTGCAATGTAGCACCTGGTCTTCGCGAAACGGTCCGGCCATGCGCACGTAGGTTTCATAGCCGAGCACATCGGTGGCCTTCGCCAGTTCTGCCTTGACCGCCGGCACCATCAATTCGGCGGCGCCAGGGCCCAAGCCGATCACCGCCAGACGACCGCGCGGGCGGCCGATCCGAGCAAGGTCCAGCGGTTCGCTGGCTACCGCGATGGCAATGCCCTTGTCAGTCGAAAGGACGGAGGCGTTCGGCAGCGCCTGACGGGCCAGATCACTGGCTCCGCCGGTAGTCGACGCAAACCGCAAAGGCACGCCCAGCTCAAGCGCCGCTTCACGCAACGCCGCATTGGCCATGTGCAGATCACAGGCCAACAGGCACGCCACCGATTGCACGGCGATGTTCAACTGATGCAATGCCGCACGAATCGACTGCGGCAAATCGGCGATTTCGGCGCTCACCGCCACCAGCACGCTGCGCGGGTAGATCATCAACTCATTGGCTGCCGGTGTGCGCTCGGCACTGCCGACGTGAATCGACAATTGTGCCTGCGGATCTTCCGGCAACTGCGCTTGCGCCAGCCACGGTGCCGCCCCTTCGATCCGCACGCTGTGACCGGCGAGTAAATCCGAGACAAAGCGTTTACCCAACTCCAGATCACCGAGCGCATAACCACTCGGCGGATTGAGCAGGCAGGTGCCAAAGCGCAATTCACCGCTGGTGGTGATCGCCGCAGCGACTTCAAGACCGGCGGCAATCTCCCGGGCCATGACGTTCACGCCACCCAGCCCGCCGAGCAGCGGCACCACGGCGCTGCCGTCTTCGGCCACGGCCAGCACCGGCGGCTCGACGCCTTTCTCCAGTAACAACGGCGCCAGCGTGCGAATGACAATCCCGGCCGCACACAGCGCGATGATTGGCGTGTCCTGCTGATAGAGCTCACGCAAGGTCGCGCCGAACTCGTGATAGACGCGGTCCACGCCTTCAACCCGTTCGGCCAGGCCGTGGATCAACGCGCCGGGGTAGACCTGCTGAATCTTGCGCGCGGTCGCAAGGCTGCCATTGCCCAGAATGACAATCGCCGGAACTGGACGGGGCATCAGCCTTGCCACCTTTCGCCGGGAMCGATGATCAGCGAGAAGTACGGCGAGGACATCGGCTCGACCTCATTGAGCGGGACGATTTTCTGATTGGCCATGGTCGCGCGCTCGACATACAGCGCACGCTCTGCCAAGCCGAGTTCTTCCAGCACCTGACGTACTTTGGGGAAGTTGCGCCCCAGCTTCATGATCACCGCCGCATCGGCATCGGCCAGCCGACGCTTGAGGTCGTCGTGAGGCAACACGCCGGACAGCACCGACAAACTCTGATTGCGATACACCAGCGGCGCGCCCAGCACCGAAGCGCCGCCGAGCATCGAGCAAACGCCTGGCACGACTTCGGCTTCATAGCGTTCGGCCAGACGATCATGCAGGTACATGTAAGAGCCGTAGAAGAACGGATCGCCTTCGCAGATCACCGCCACGTCACGGCCCGCGTCCAGATGCGCGGCGAGTTCTTCGCCGGCCGCATCGTAGAAATCGCTGATCACTTGCTCATAGGAAAGCGGCGCTGGCAATGCTTCAGTGGTCACCGGGTACACCAGCGGCAGCAACGTTTGCGCGTCCTGCAAATGCGCTTCGATGATGCCGAAGGCATTGCCTTTTTTGCCCTTGGCGACGAAGTACGCCACCACCGGCGACTCGCGCAGCAGGCGCAGGGCTTTGACGGTAATCAGTTCCGGATCACCGGGGCCGACGCCCAGGCCGATCAAGCGTCCAGGTTGCTGCATCATTCGATCTCCGTGGCGAGGGCGTTAACGGCGGCGGCGGCCATGGCGCTACCGCCGAGCCGGCCTTGCATGATCACAAACGGCACGCCGCGACTGTCGGCGGCGAGCGCAGCCTTGGATTCGGCAGCGCCGACAAAGCCCACCGGGAAGCCGAGGATCAGGGCGGGTTTCGGTGCGCCGGCGTCGAGCATTTCCAGCAGATAAAACAGCGCGGTCGGCGCGTTGCCGATCACCACCACACTGCCTTCCAGGTGCGGACGCCACAGTTCCAGCGCGGCGGCGGAGCGGGTGTTGCCCAACTCGCGGGCCAGGTCCGGAACGCTGTCATCACGCAGGGTGCAGATGACTTCGTTATTGGCAGGCAACCGCGTGCGGGTCACGCCTTCGCTGACCATCCGCGCATCGCACAAAATCGGCGCACCGCCGGCCAACGCTTCGCGCCCGGCCTTGCCCGCGCCTTCGGAAAACTGCAGGCCATCGATGGCATCGACCATGCCGCAGGCGTGGATCACCCGCACCGCGAGTTTTTCCAGGTCGGCGGGGATGCGCGCCAGGTTGGCCTCGGCGCGGATGATCGCGAAGGAGTTGCGATAGATCTCCTGACCGTCGCGGATGTAATCAAGCATCTAGGGAGCTCCGTGAACGGTCGTCGAGCAAGGCTGCGACCGCTTCAATAGTAAGATTGCGTGCGTGCAGCGCGCCGAAACCGGGCTGTGCTGCATCGCGAAAATGGAGGTCGTAATGACCGGCAGAGACCGCCAACAAGGTAATCGGCGCGATATGCGCAGCGGCGCAGGAACGCGAGCAACCGGACAGGTGAACGTTCGGCGCATGACCTTGGCGTTGCAACAGCAACGCCAGTTTTCGGGCATCGCCCTTGGTGTCGGCAAGGCCTTTGCCGCAACCGGTGGAGCCGGTGCAGGCGATCAGGTGCGCCAAGGCATCGTCGGCCGAGCAGCGCAAGCCAAGTTGTTCGAGGCTGTGGATAACTTGAGCTGCATGGTCGGTGTGAACACCGGGCAGCAACAGGCTTTGCCACGGAGTGAAACGCAGGTGGCCGTCGCCCTGTTCCCGCGCCAGTTGTGCAACACCCCGCAGCATCGCGGGATCGAGACGACCCAGCGGTGGCACTGCGCCGATGTACACATGATCGACGTCACCCTGTGGGAGAGCGCCGATGTGCAGGTCACTCGGGGTTGCCGTGCGTTGCCAGCCTTCGATAGCCATCAGCGGCACACGTTCGGCCAGTCGAGCGAGAAACCCGTCGAGCGAACATTCGGCGAGCAGATGGCGCATGCGTGTCTGATCGGGCCGCGCCAACTCAAGAAACAACTCCAGAACAGCGACCACCAGCCCATGGCCTTGATCCAGCGACACCGAACCGGCGGGTACATCGGCCGGGCACCCGGCCAGACCGAACGCCCAGCGTTGTTCGCCGTCTCGCTCGACCGCTGAAAGCCACAGGTCATGCGGATGTTCGAGCATTGCCAAGGCTTCGCCGCCATCCAGCTGCACGGCAAATTTGGCGCTGAGGTCGTGCAAGCGTTCATCGCCTTGCAGCGTGGCGAGAATCTGCTCGGCCAATGGGCGCGTGTCGATCAGCCCATGCCGATCGATCCCGGCGCTCGGGCTGAGCATCAGGTTGCGCACATCGTCGCCGGCGGCGTTGCTCGGGCCCAGTCCGGCCGTTATCAGGCTGTCGATCAACGCCGCGTGTTCGCTGCCGATCCCGCGAATTTGCAGGTTGGCGCGGTTGGTCGCCTCGATCACGCCACCGGCGAAGCGTTCGGCAGCATCCGCCACCGCTTCGGCCTGATCGGCACTGATCGAACCGCCATTCAACTTGATCCGACAGATGCCGCCGTCCAGTGCCTGAACAATACGCAGCAACCCCGGGCAAGCCGAGGGGCGTAAGGCAGTGGACATCGGACGTTCGTTCAAGGGGGCGACCGGCTGTGTGGGGAAAGGCGCTTCGCGGGCGAAGGCGCGGTATTATGCCTGCTTTGTCAGGCGGCATGAAAAGCCTGCCCGTCGGAACCGTCCGTTTGAGGACTATTTTTAAGGACTGCAGATGTCACCCTGGCTGACAGTAGTGGGAATCGGTGAAGACGGCTTCAAGGGCCTGGGCAGAAACGCCCGGCACGCTCTTTTGCGCGCTTCGCGGATTATTGGCGGTCAGCGGCAACTGGACTTGCTGCCGGTGTGCATCCGTGGCGAACGTCAGTTATGGCCCAGTCCGTTTTCCCTTGAGCCACTGTTGGCCCGACGCGGTGAGCCGGCGTGCGTACTGGCCAGCGGCGATCCGATGTTCTTTGGTGTCGGCGCCAGCCTGGCGCGGCAAGTGCCCGCTGATGAAATGCTGATTCTGCCGGCGCCCTCCTCCTGTTCGCTGGCAGCCGCGCGAATGGGCTGGCCGTTGCAGGATGTAGTGACGCTTTCCGTGGTTGCCCGGCCTCTCGCCGCCCTTAATGCGCAGTTGTTCAGCGGCGTGCGTCTGTTGGTACTGAGCAACGACGGCCAAAGCCCGGCTACGATTGCTGCACTGCTGCGCGAGCGCTGTTTCGGCCAGAGCCGCCTTACCGTGCTGGAACATTTGGGCGGTGCCGCCGAACGACGCATCGATGGCGTCGCCAATGACTGGAATGATCCGCAGGTTGCCGATCTGAACCTGATTGCCATCGAGTGCATCGCCGAGCCGAACACGCAGCACCTCTCTCGACTGGCCGGGCTGCCCGATACAGCCTTCAGGCACGACGGCCAACTGACCAAGCGCGACGTGCGCGCCATCACCCTCGCACGCCTGGCGCCGGTGCCGGGTGAACTGCTGTGGGACGTCGGCGCCGGCAGCGGCTCGATCGGCATCGAATGGATGCGTGCGCACCCGACGTGCCGCACGCTAGCCATTGAAGCCGATGAAGGTCGCCAGTTGCTGATCGAACACAACCGCGACGCCCTCGGCGTTCCCGGCCTGCAACTGATTCGCGGCAGCGCGCCACAGGCCCTGACCGGGCTCGAGCGTCCGGACGCGATTTTCATCGGTGGCGGTGTCACTCGCGAAGGCGTTCTTGACTCCTGCTGGGCACAACTCAAACCCGGTGGCCGACTGATTGCCAACGCGGTCACGCTGCAAAGTGAAATGACCCTGATGGCCTGGCGCGAACGCTACGGCGGTGAGCTGACCCGCATCCACATTGCCCAGGCGCAGCCATTGGGCGAGTTCGACACCTGGCGCCAGGCGCTGCCCATCACCTTGCTGGACGTGACGAAGCCCTGCGATGCGTGACGAAACCGCCGAACAACCCGCCCCGCTGCGCAGCGGCCTGACCACGGGCAGCTGCGCCACCGCCACCAGTCTGGCGGCGGCGCGTCTGTTGCTGGCCGGGGTGGGTGCTGACGCGGTCGAGATCGTGTTGCCCAAGGGCAAGCAAGTGCATATGCGCCTGGAGTTTTGTCGCCTGACCAACGACGGTGCCGAAGCCGGCACCCTCAAGGACGCCGGCGACGACCCTGACGTGACCCACGGCGCGCTGCTGTACACGCAAGTGCGTCTGAGCGTCGAACCGGGTATCCGCTTCAAGGCCGGGCGCGGTGTCGGCACGGTGACGCGCCCCGGTTTGGTGCTGGGTGTCGGCGAACCGGCGATCAACCCGGTGCCGCGCAAAATGATCACCGATCACCTGACGTTGCTGGCCGAAGAACTCGGCTACAGCGGCGGTTTCGAGGTCACCGTCAACGTTGAGGACGGCGAAGCCCTGGCGCTGAAAACCATGAATCCACGCTTGGGGATTCTTGGCGGGCTATCGATTCTCGGCACCAGCGGCATCGTCCGGCCGTTTTCCTGCGCGGCCTACATCGCCTCGATCCACCAAGGCATCGACGTTGCCAAAACCAACGGCTACCTGCACATCGCCGCCTGCACCGGCAACGCCAGTGAAGACACCATGCGCCGGGTCTACAACCTGCCGGAAATCGCCCTGATCGAAATGGGCGACTTCGTCGGTGCCGTGCTCAAACACCTGCGCAAAGTGCCTGTGGATAAACTCAGCCTGTGCGGCGGCTTCGGCAAGATCAGCAAACTGGCGGCCGGGCACATGGATTTGCACAGCCGACACTCCAGCATCGACCTGCCGCAACTGGCCCAATGGGCGGCGGCGGTCGGTGCTGACCAAGCACTGCAACAAGCGATTCGCGAGGCCAATACCAGCCAGCAAGCCCTGGCGATGGCCAGTGCGGCGGGCATCGCGCTAGGTGATGCGGTGTGTCAGCACGCCTTGGAGTTTGCTCGCAGCGTGGTGCCGGCCCAGGTTCAGGTCGAAGTGTTTGCGATTGATCGTCAGGGTGGCATTGTTGGCCACGCGGGAGCATTTCAATGAAGCGCATTTTGCTGCTCGGCGGTGTGACGGAAGCGCTGGCTATCGCTCGAACCCTTGGGCCTGAACATATCTACAGCCTGGCCGGCGTGGGTCGTGTGCCGACCGATCTGACCTGTCAGGTACGCGTCGGCGGCTATGGCGGTGCTGAAGGTCTGGCGCAATTCATTCGCGACGAAGGCATTGACCTGCTGCTGGACGCGACCCACCCTTACGCCGCACAAATCAGCCAGAACGCCGCCACCGCCGCGCAGTTGACCGGCATTGCCTGCTGGGCGCTCCGCCGACCCGCCTGGCAACCTCAGGCTGGGGATGACTGGCGCGAAGTCGGTGACTGGGCCGAACTGATCGATACCCTGAAACCCTTCCACCGCCCCTTGTTCACCCTCGGCCGCGAACCGTTGCAGCACCTGCACGAAATTCCGCCGGAGCAATTCTGGACGTTACGTGCGCTGGACGTTTACCCCGGCAACGAACGCTGCGAAGTCATCGGCGCACGTGGACCGTTTGTGATTGAGGATGAACGTGAACTGTTTGAGCGTCGCAAGATTGATGTGCTGATCAGCAAGAACAGCGGCAGCACCGCGACTGAGCCGAAGCTGGAAGTAGCGCGGGAGCGTGGGGTGCCGGTGATTGTTTTAAAGCGGCCGGTATTGCCACAGGTTGAGCACGAGTTCAGTACGGTGGCGGACGTGCTGGCAGCCCTGCCATCAAAAACACCACATAACCTGTAGCAGCTGGCGAAGCCTGCGTCCGGCTGCGCAGCAGTCGTAAAATCGGGCACCTCGATTTTTCAGGCTAACCGTGGATGCAGGATTTACGACTGCTGCGCAGCCGGACGCAGSCTTCGGCAGCTGCTACAAAAAAGTACTCGACCTCAGCTGGACGGCACTGGCAATCTGAAATTCGCGACTATCATGAAGTTTATGAAAGCGTGGCACTGCGACACCACACCGCACGCCGCTTTTTTACTTATCGGCCCTGATCAGGCTAAATAGCCGCGCTTGATCGCCCACCCAATGGATTTGTCCCATGTCCCGACATCGGCTTGCAATTGCATGGATCGCCTGCTTCGCAGTGCTGTTCAACATGCTCGCCATGCCGATGAGCAATGCGATGGCGCAGGCGGCGAAATCACCCGCCGAGCAATTGTTGTGGGGCAGTTTCTGTACGTCCAGCGGCACCAAAATGGTGGCGATTTCCCTGGGCGATATCGAGCAGAAGGCGCCACAGGGCGACGATCATTCCAACATGCAGCATTGCTGGTGTTGCTCGGGCTCTGCACCCTTGGTGGCGCTGCCTGGGCATGAGCCGCAGCTGTATTTCGCGCACTTCGAGAGCAATCGAAGCCTGCCCGCCGCCACACTCGACACCCCCACGCCGCGTCAGCAATGGCCGAGTCTCAACCCCCGCGCATCCCCTCTGGTGTGATTCCTTCTCGCAATTGACCTGCGTTTTGAATCGTTCCGGAGAACTGTCATGTTGAACAAACTCATCGTTTTGGCTGCGTTGCTGCTGCCTGCCTGCTTTGCCAATGCCCAAGACTACACAGTCGGCGAGTTGCAAATCGCGACCCCGTGGTCGCAGGAGTTGCCGCCCAACGCGCCAACCGTTGCCGCCTATTTTGTGATTCACAACAGTGGCAAAACCGCTGACCGCCTGCTCAGTGTCGACTCGCCGATTTCCGGCGAAGCCCAGTTGCACGAGCACGTGATGCAGAACGACATGATGAAAATGCAACACGTGCCGAGCGTCGAGATTCCCGCTGGCGGCAACGTCACCTTTGCACCGATGGCCTATCACGTGATGCTGCTGGGGCTGAAGGATCGCAGCCTGCTGAGCGAGGGCAAACACTTCCCGCTGACGATGCATTTCGAGAAGGCCGGCGATGTGACGGTCGAAGTCGCTGTGCAGAAGAAGCCGCCACAAGACCTGCACATGCACGCGCACGCCCAGTAATCGACTGAGCCGTAGCCGCCATGCGCCCGCTTAGCGCCAGGTCATCCGCGTCACGCCGTCAGCCCTTGAGCCTGACGCGCGGCAGCTGGATCAGCCTGTTCGCCATGTTGATGATTTTTATCGGCCCGCTGATTTCTCAGTCGATGCCGATGGATCAACGCGCCTCTGCCATGACCATGAACATGTCGATGGACATGAGCATGGACATGTCGGCGATGGAACACGCCGACCACGGCGCGCAACCCGCCGCCGAACACTGCCCGCCCGAACCCTCGCACCATGCGCTCTGGGAAAAATGCGGCTATTGCAGCCTGCTGTTCAACTGCCCGGCGCTGACCGGCGGTGTTTCGCTCACAGCCTTCAACACCCCGCCTGACAACACGTTCTCCACCCCATCCCCCCGCCTGGGCCATGCCCGGCAACCCTTCTTCCCCGGCGCCCGAACCCGCGCCCCGCCCATCGTCGCGTAAACACTTACCTCTGATCTCACACGGCCAAGAATCCAGCCCCAGGCTGCCGGCCGTGTCGTTTATGCCGTTCGATGGAAATTGTCATGTCCAGGTTTTCTGCTGACTCACGCTTGAGCCCTGCCCAAGCTTCTTTTGCCCTGAACGAACCCAGTGTTCGATTCAGGCACACCACCGCATTGTTGTGTGGCGCGTTACTGACACCGCTGGCGCTGGCCGATGAACACGCCGGCCACAGTGAAGAACTGAGCCCGACGGTCATCACCGCGATCGCCCCCAGCTCGCCACTGACCATCGTCACCAACCCCAAGGACCCGCGCCAACCGGTGCCGGCCAGTGACGGTGGCGACTACTTGAAAACCATCCCCGGCTTCGCCCTCGTGCGCAACGGCGGCACCAACGGCGACCCGGTGCTGCGCGGCATGTTCGGCTCGCGGATGAACATCCTCACCAACGGCGGCCAGTTACTGGGCGCCTGCCCCGGCCGGATGGACGCACCCACCTCCTACCTCTCGCCGGAAACCTACGACAAACTCACCGTGATCAAAGGCCCGCAAACCGTACTGTGGGGGCCGGGCGCGTCCGCCGGGACCATCCTCTTCGATCGGGAGCCGGAGAGTTTCGGTGAACTCGGCACCCGGGTGAATGCCAGCGTTTTGGCCGGTTCCAACGGCCGCTTCGACAAACTAGTGGACGCCGCTGCCGGCGGGCCATTGGGTTACGTGCGGGTGATCGGCAACACCGCACACGCCGACGATTACCGGGATGGCGACAATGACATCGTGCCCTCGCGCTACGACAAGTGGAACGGCGACGTCGCACTCGGCTGGACCCCGGATGCAGACACCCTGCTGGAACTGACTGCCGGCAAAAGCGATGGTGAAGCACGTTACGCCGGACGCGGCATGGACGGCTCGCAGTTCCTGCGCGAAAGCCTCGGCCTGCGCTTCGAAAAATCGAACGTCGGCGACGTGCTGGACAAGATCGAGGCCCAGCTTTACTACAACTACGCCGACCACGTGATGGACAACTACACCCTGCGCACGCCCTCCGGCACCGGGATGATGTCCGGCCCAAGGGCGTCGAACGTCGACCGTCGAACCGTCGGCGGTCGGGTCAAAGGCACCTGGCGCTGGGCCGTCGTGCAGCTGATCAGCGGCATCGACGTGCAAACCAGCGAGCACCGCCAGCGCGGCAGTGCGGGCATCAATACCTACAAGGACCTGCCGTACACCGAGGACGCCGACTTCCACAACTACGGCGTCTTCAGCGAACTGACCTGGTACGCCGCCGACCGTGACCGGCTGATTACCGGCGCGCGCCTGGACCGCGCCTCGGCCAAGGACTACCGGCAAAACATCGGTTCAGGGATGACGAAACGCCCCAACCCGACCGCCGACAACACCCGCGCCGACACCCTGCCGAGCGGCTTCGCCCGTTATGAACATGACCTGGCCGACAGCCCGGCCACCCTGTACGCAGGCCTCGGTCACACCGAACGTTTCCCGGATTACTGGGAGCTGTTTTCACCCAAGAGCGGCCCTGCCGGTTCGTTGAATGCCTTCGATTCGATCAAACCCGAGAAAACCACCCAGCTCGACTTCGGTTTGCAATACCGAACCGAAGATCTCGACGTCTGGGCCTCTGGTTACGTCGGGAAAGTGCACGACTACATCCTGTTCAACTACATCCAGACCCCAGCGGGCACCCTCTCCCAGGCACAAAACATCGACGCCAACATCATGGGCGGCGAACTCGGTGCGGCCTACCGATTGACCAACAACTGGAAAGCCGACGCGACCCTGGCCTACGCCTGGGGCAAGAACAGCAGCGAAAACCACGCACTGCCGCAAATGCCGCCACTGGACGCACGTTTCGGCCTCACCTACAGCGAAGACAACTGGAGTGCCGGGGCCTTGTGGCGAGTGGTCGCCGCGCAAAACCGCATCGATCTGAACAAGGGCAACGTCGTCGGCAAAGACTTCGGCAAGACCCCCGGTTTCGGCGTGTTCTCGCTCAACGGTGCCTACCGGATCGACCAGCACTGGAGGGTCAGCACCGGCGTCGACAACCTGTTCGGCAAGGCCTACGCCGAGCATTTGAACCTGGCCGGCAACGCCGGTTTTGGCTACCCGGCCCAAAACCCACAGGCCATTAAAGAACCGGGGCGAACGCTCTGGACCAAGGTGGACATGAGTTTTTAATAAGAAAAAGCAAAGGATCGCAGGCTCCTGCATGGGTACGCTTACACCCTGTAGGAGCTGTCGAGTGAAACGAGGCTGCGATCTTTTACAAACAATTGAATCGCCAAGCGGAGCACAACCAATGAAACAGCCCAAACCGAATTTCTACAACCTGGCCTGGCGCTGGCATTTCTATGCCGGTCTGTTCGTGGCGCCTTTCATGGTGATGCTGGCCCTGACCGGCATCATTTACCTGTTCAAGCCGCAACTCGATCCGTTGATGTACGGCAGCCTGCTGAACGTCCCGGCCGGGCACCACACCGTGCCCGCCGACGACCTGCTCAAGCGGGTGAAAGAAGCGTATCCACAAGCCACCATCAAGCAGTACCTGCCACCGGTCAACGCCGAGCGCAGTGCTCAATTTGTCGTGATCAATGGCGATACAGAGCTCAACGTATTCATTGATCCCTACCAGGGCGACATCCTCGGCGAGCAAGACGCCAAGAAAAACCTGCAAGCGGTTGCGCGGTCGATTCACGGTGAGTTGATGATCGGCACCGTCGGTGATCGACTGATCGAAATGGCCGCCGGCTGGGGCATCGTGCTGGTGGTGTCCGGGGTGTTCCTGTGGTGGCCGCGCGGCCAGGCGGCGGGCATTTTGTGGCCGCGCCTGACCAGTCGCGGTCGCGTGTTGTGGCGTGACCTGCACGCGGTCACCGGGTTCTGGGGCGCTTCGTTACTGCTGGTGATGTTGCTCAGCGGCATGACCTGGACCGGGTTCTGGGGCGCGCAATACGCCGGCGTGTGGAACGTGTTCCCGGCCGCCATGTGGGACAACGTACCCAAGTCCGACGTCGAGGCGCGCAGCCTCAACACCGCCACCCGCCAGACCGTGCCTTGGGCCATGGAAAACACGCCGATGCCGATGTCCGGCGGCGAACACGCCGAACACATGGCCCACAGCGGAGCGCCAGCCGGCCCGGCCGCGCCGACCATCAGCCTGCAAGACGTGCAAAACATCGCCGTGCAACGCAAGGTCGAGCCGGGTTACAGCATCACCTTCCCGAAAACTGCCACCGGCGTGTTCACCATTGCCGTATTCGCCGACGWCCCACGCAACGACGCCACGCTGCACGTCGATCAATACACCAGCGACGTCCTCGCCGATGTGCGTTTCGAGCAGTACGGTACCGTCGCCCGCGCTACGGAAATCGGCGTGATGCTGCACGAAGGCAAGATGTTCGGGGTGTTCAATCAGATCATCGTGTTGCTGATTTGCCTGATGATCCTGCTCAGCGCCGTCAGTGGCGTGGTGATCTGGTGGAAGCGTCGGCCACAGGGCAAATTCGGTGTGCCGCCGCTGCGCCACGACCTGCCGAAATGGAAAACCGCGATGGTCATCATGTTCGCCCTGGCGGTGATGTTTCCGCTGGTGGGGGCTTCACTGGTGGTGGTCTGGGTGCTGGATCGCGTGCTGTTGTCGCGCTTCGGCCGACAGACTGAATCGGCCTCATCTTCATCATAAAACCCGCAAGAGGTCAGGATTAGAGGCTTGCTCCAACATGTGATCACTATCAAATGTGGGAGCGGGCTTGCTCGCGAAAGCGGTTCGTCAGTCACATTGATGCTGGATGTGCCGCCGTCTTCGCGAGCAAGCCCGCTCCCACAAGGATTGTGATTCTGGGGCTGTTTATGTGTGTTTATCTGAATGCGAAATGACCGGACGTTTCCCACGACTTTTTCAGGTTGTTCGTCGGACGTGGGCTGTCTAGTCTGGGGCTGTCACTGAAGACTCAGTGATCGGGTGTGAGAACTCGGCTAGGTTTCAATCTATCGCAAGCAGCACCATAATTGCCGCCAGCTTATCCGCTGCCTGCAATGACTATGGCGGCTGTGTGCGGGCGGACTTCGGTTCGGCCGGGTTGATTCCTACCGGTTTCTCACTCCGCACATAGCTGCCACCCCTTCGTCGCGTGAGAAACGACAAGTGATGGCTCCAATTGCTTCAAGGGAATCATTGCCATGACCAAGAAACTCGTACCCGATCCACCCATCGACACCACCACTCCCGATCCCGAAACATCTCGCGACGAAGACCTGCTCAGAGACCGCGACGCCATCAAGCGCGCCCTCGACTACTACCTCGATCCCCCGGCCCAATACACCGAAAAACCCCGCCGCCCCAGCACCATGTTCATGATCGCCCCAAACAACGACACCGAAAGTCTGTTGGTCAATGCCTGTGAATCCCTGGCGTCAGCCAGTGTGCTGGCGAGCGATTTCGCCACCGAGCTGATCGGCCCGCAGCGCCATAAGGCGATAGCGATTCAGCAGGTCATCATGCTCGCGGAACTGGCCGTGAACCGCGCAGTGGATAACGTCGTCCCCACCTAAATACACCGCAAAACAAATGTGGGAGCGAGCCTGCTCGCGAAAGCGGTTGGGCAGTCACTGCGATGTGGCATGTGCCGCCGTCTTCGCGAGCAGGCTCGCTCCCACAAGGGTTTGTCGTCGCCCCTGGATTGCGCCGTCACACTCCCACAGGGGCTCAACATTTCCTACACTGCATGTCTCACGACTCTCAGGATGAGCCTCATGTTGAAATCTGTTTGCCTGTCGTTGCTGGTGTTCGGCTCCAGCGCCGCATGGGCCGATACCACCGTCGATGTCTCGAAGATCTACGGCAAGATCCAATTCGTCGACAGCTTCCCTGACTACAAGGTGCAGGTGGTCGACTCCTTTCCCGATCTGAAGGTACAGCAGGTCGACTCTTTCCCGGACTCGCCGGGCAAGTGGAAAACTGTCGATAGTTTCCCTGATTACAAAATCCAGATCGTCGATTCCTTCCCCGATTTCAAGATCCAGTACGTCGATTCCTTTCCCGGCGTTGACTGAACCCCCTGCATCACCGCTGCCGTCACGCGGCAGCACCACAATGACGCACGCCCTCGCACCACTGCCCCGGCCTCGTCCCTTCCTGGTGCGTCGCAAAACCGCACAACCGCTCTAACCCGTCATTTTCGCGACTTTTGCCAACCGGCACAGCCTTTGCAAAACACCCTTCAGTAGTCCGCATCTGCCAACCAAGAAAACTCATAAGTCCATGGAGATCGCACAATGAAGCGTCGTAGCTTGATCAAGGCTTTTACACTCTCGGCAAGCATTGCCGCGATGGGCATGACCTGGACCATCCAGGCCGCCGAAACCATCAAGGTCGGTATTCTGCATTCGTTGTCCGGCACCATGGCGATCTCCGAAACATCGCTCAAAGACATGGCGTTGATGACCATCGATGAGATCAACGCCAAGGGTGGCGTGAACGGCAAGATGCTGGAGCCGGTGGTGGTTGACCCAGCGTCGAACTGGCCGCTGTTCGCTGAGAAAGGCCGGCAGTTGCTGACCCAGGACAAAGTGGCCGTGGTGTTCGGTTGCTGGACTTCGGTGTCGCGTAAGTCGGTGTTGCCGGTGTTCGAAGAACTCAACGGTTTGCTGTTCTACCCGGTGCAATACGAAGGCGAAGAGATGTCGCCAAACGTGTTCTACACCGGCGCCGCGCCGAATCAGCAAGCGATCCCAGCGGTTGAATACCTGATGAGCGAAGAAGGCGGCAGCGCCAAGCGCTACTTCCTGCTCGGCACTGACTACGTCTACCCGCGCACCACCAACAAAATCCTGCGTTCGTTCCTGCATTCCAAAGGCGTAGCGGACAAGGACATCGAAGAGGTCTACACCCCGTTCGGCCACGCCGATTACCAGACCATCGTGGCCAACATCAAAAAATTCTCGGCCGGTGGCAAGACTGCCGTCATCTCGACCGTCAACGGMGACTCCAACGTGCCGTTCTATAAAGAGCTGGCCAACCAGGGTCTGAAAGCTACCGACGTTCCGGTCGTGGCGTTCTCCGTGGGTGAGGAAGAACTGCGCGGCATCGACACCAAGCCGCTGGTGGGCAACTTGGCAGCGTGGAACTACTTTGAATCGGTCGAGAACCCGGCGAACAAGAAATTTGTTGCCGACTGGAAAGCCTACGCCAAGAAACACAACCTGCCGGGCGCCGACAAAGCGGTGACCAACGACCCGATGGAAGCCACCTACGTAGGCATTCACATGTGGGCGCAAGCGGCTGAAAAAGCTAAATCCACCGACGTCGACAAAGTCCGCGAAGCCCTCGCCGGCCAGACCTTTGCCGCGCCGTCCGGCTACACCCTGACCATGGACAAGACCAACCACCACCTGCACAAGCCGGTGATGATCGGCGAGATCCAGGCTGACGGTCAGTTCAACGTGGTGTGGCAGACCGAAGGGCCGATCCGTGCCCAGCCGTGGAGCCCGTTCATTCAGGGCAACGACAAGAAGCCGGAATATGCGGTGAAGAGCAACTAAGCCACCCCGCACAGCCTGATCGCTCCCACGCTCCGCGTGGGAATGCAGCCAGGGGCGCTCCGCGTCCCAAATGCGGACGCGGAGCGTCCGGTGAGGCATTCCCACGCGGAGCGTGGGAACGATCAATACGTAAGGCCAATGACATGCCCACCGCCCTTTACCGCTTTATCTTTGCACTCGTGCTTTTACTGCCGATGGCCGTACAGGCCAGCGACACCGAAGACTTCGTCGCCGCCAACCCCGTGCAGCAAGCCAAACTGCTGGAGTCCTGGGCCGCGCAGCCCGATCCGGCCCGCATAGAGCTGATCAACGCCCTGCAACAAGGCGAATTGACCGTCGACGGCCAACCGAAAACCCTGCGCCTGAACAATCGCCTGCGGGGTCTGATCGACACCGCCCTGGCCAGTCACCAACTGCTCGCCGCCGACGCCAAAATCCGTCTGACCGCCGCGCAGCAACTGCAGAAAAGCGCCAAACCCGCACAGTTGAAGTTCCTCGACCAGCAACTGGCGGGCGAAAAAGACGAAAGCGTGCATGCCGCGCTCAGCCTCGCCCTGGCCAATCTGCAACTGGTCGACACCGACCCCACCGTGCGCCTTGCCGCTGTGCGGCTGCTCGGTGAAACCGGTGACCCACTGGCCCGCACCCGCCTCGAAAGTCTGCTGGAGCCGGGCGTCGAAGCCGACGCCACGGTGCGCACTGCCGCCGAAACCAGCCTCGCGCAAGTCAAACGCAAGCTGCTGATCGGCGAGCTGCTCGGTCAGGCGTTCAGCGGCATGTCCCTCGGTTCGATCCTGCTGCTCGCCGCCCTCGGTCTGGCGATCACTTTCGGCCTGCTCGGCGTGATCAACATGGCCCACGGCGAGATGTTGATGCTCGGCGCCTACTCGACGTATGTGGTGCAGATGATGTTCCAGCGCTACGCCCCGAACGCCATCGAGTTCTACCCGCTGATTGCGTTGCCGGTGGCGTTTTTCGTTACCGCCGCCATCGGCATGGCGCTGGAGCGCACGGTGATTCGTCACCTCTACGGCCGCCCGCTGGAAACCTTGCTCGCCACCTGGGGCATCAGTTTGATGCTGATTCAGCTGGTGCGATTGTTGTTCGGCGCGCAGAACGTTGAAGTGGCCAACCCCGCGTGGTTGTCGGGCGGGATTCAGGTGCTGCCGAATCTGGTGCTGCCGTACAACCGCATCGTGATCATCGCCTTTGCCCTGTTCGTGGTGGTGCTGACCTGGCTTCTGCTGAACAAGACCCGCCTGGGTTTGAACGTCCGCGCCGTCACCCAGAACCGCAACATGGCCGCGTGCTGCGGTGTGCCGACCGGGCGCGTAGACATGCTCGCCTTCGGCCTTGGCTCGGGCATCGCCGGTCTTGGTGGCGTGGCGCTGAGCCAGATCGGCAACGTCGGCCCGGACCTCGGCCAGAGCTACATCATCGACTCGTTCCTGGTGGTGGTGCTCGGCGGTGTCGGCCAGTTGGCCGGTAGCGTGTTCGCCGCGTTCGGCCTCGGTATTGCCAACAAAATTCTTGAACCGCAGATCGGCGCCGTACTCGGCAAGATCCTGATCCTCGCGCTGATCATTCTGTTCATCCAGAAGCGTCCGCAAGGCCTCTTCGCACTGAAAGGACGGGTGATCGACTAAGCGGGGCATGCTCACGCCCATTGACGACCGCGCCGCTGCCTCGCTGGCGGCGAAACCGATAAGGAACGTAAATATGTTTTCCATCAATGACATCGAGACAGGCCCCGCCGCCATCAAGACAACGGCCCTACGGGTTGCGACTGTCGACGCGCCATGCCGCGTTGCGGATCTTGTCGAGGGAATAACCATCCACTGCGACCCGCGCCTTGCCTGGCACGCCGACAGCCTGCACCGCGGTGCGTCACTGGACGTGAGCATGCCCCGATGAACCAGCCCCTATTGCTCACGGCCACACAAAAGGCCGGCCCCAAAGTCACGATCGCAGTTGGCGCGGTGGTCCTCGCTCTACTGCTGGCGATGCCGCTGCTGTCGCTGTTATCGCCGGACAGCACGTTTCACGTCTCCGCCTACACGCTGACGCTGGTGGGCAAGATTCTTTGCTACGCCATCGTCGCCCTGGCGCTGGACCTGGTGTGGGGTTACGCCGGCCTGTTGTCCCTCGGCCACGGCCTGTTCTTCGCCCTCGGCGGTTACGCGATGGGCATGTACTTGATGCGCCAGGCCTCAGGCGATGGCTTGCCGGCGTTCATGACCTTTCTGTCGTGGACTGAATTGCCGTGGTACTGGACCGGCACCAGCAGCTTCCTCTGGGCCATGTGTCTGGTGGTTTTGGCGCCGGGGTTGTTGGCGCTGGTGTTCGGCTTCTTCGCCTTCCGCTCGCGGATCAAGGGCGTGTATTTCTCGATCATGACCCAGGCCCTGACCTTCGCCGGGATGCTGCTGTTCTTCCGTAACGAAACCGGATTTGGCGGCAACAACGGTTTCACCAACTTCCGCACCATTCTCGGTTTCGGCATCACTGAACCTGGTACCCGCGCCGTGCTGTTTTTCGCCACGGTGGTGTTGCTGGTGGCGAGCCTGTTCATTGGCTGGCGCCTGGCGCAGAGCAAGTTCGGTCGAGTGCTGACCGCCCTGCGCGATGCGGAAAACCGTCTGATGTTCTGCGGCTACGATCCGCGCGGTTTCAAGCTGTTTGTCTGGGTGTTGAGCGCGGTGTTGTGCGGCCTGGCCGGTGCGTTGTACGTGCCGCAAGTCGGGATCATCAACCCGAGTGAAATGTCGCCGACCAACTCCATTGAAGCGGCAGTCTGGGTCGCACTCGGTGGTCGCGGAACCTTGATCGGCCCGCTGCTTGGCGCTGGCGTGGTCAACGGCATGAAGAGCTGGTTCACCGTGGCGTTCCCGGAATACTGGCTGTTCTTTCTCGGTGCGCTGTTCATCGTCGTGACCTTGTATCTGCCTAAAGGCGTGATCGGTCTGCTGAAAAAAAGGGGTGAGCAATGAGAACCACTGCGACGGCTGAATTCATGCTCGAACCGGCCTTTTTCCCCGTGGAGCCGAACAAGGACGCCGGCACCAGCCGCGACGCCATCAGCCACGGCCAACGTGTCAGCCCGGGGCTGGATACTCGCCACGGCACGATCCTGACCCTGGAAGACATCAGCGTCAGCTTCGACGGCTTCAAGGCGCTGAACAATCTGAACCTGTACATCGGCGTCGGCGAACTGCGCTGCATCATCGGGCCCAACGGCGCGGGCAAGACCACGCTGATGGACGTCATCACCGGCAAGACCCGCCCCAGTCACGGCAAAGCCTGGTTCGGTGAAACCCTCGACCTGACGCAGATGAGCGAAGTGCAAATCGCCCAGGCCGGCATCGGTCGCAAGTTCCAGAAGCCGACAGTCTTCGAAGCCTTGAGCGTGTTTGAGAATCTGGAACTGGCGCAGAAAACCGACAAGTCGGTGTGGGCCAGCCTGCGGGCGCGCCTGAGTGGCGAGCAGAAAGACCGCATCACTGAAGTGCTGGAGACCATTCGCCTGACGACCTCGGTCAATCGCCCGGCGGGGCTGTTGTCCCACGGTCAGAAGCAGTTTCTGGAAATCGGCATGCTGCTGATGCAAGACCCGCAATTGCTGTTGCTCGACGAGCCGGTGGCGGGCATGACCGACGCTGAAACCGAGTTTACTGCTGAGCTGTTCAAGAGCCTGGCGGGCAAGCATTCGTTGATGGTGGTCGAGCACGACATGGGCTTTGTGGGTTCGATTGCCGACCACGTTACGGTGTTGCACCAGGGCAGCGTGCTGGCGGAAGGGTCGCTGGAGCAAGTGCAGGACAACGAGCGGGTCATCGAGGTGTACCTCGGTCGCTGATTCGGTGGGATTGATCGTTCCCACGCTCCGCGTGGGAACGATCATTGAGGAGAATTTGAGAATGCTGCAAGTCGACAAGCTGCACCAGTATTACGGCGGTAGCCACATCCTGCGCGGCCTGACGTTTGACGTGAAAGTCGGCGAAGTCACCTGCCTGCTAGGGCGCAACGGTGTGGGCAAAACCACCCTGCTCAAGTGTCTGATGGGTTTGCTGCCGGCCAAAGAAGGCGCAGTGAACTGGGAAGGCAAACCGATCACCACGTTTAAGCCGCACCAGCGCGTGCACGCAGGGATCGCCTACGTGCCGCAGGGCCGGGAAATCTTCGGCCGCCTGACCGTCGAAGAAAACCTGCTGATGGGCCTGTCACGCTTTCCCGGCTCCGAAGCCAAGGAAGTCCCGGCGTTCATCTACGAGTTGTTCCCGGTGCTGCTGCAAATGAAGCAGCGGCGTGGCGGTGACTTGTCGGGTGGCCAACAGCAGCAATTGGCGATTGGCCGTGCGCTGGCCAGTCGTCCTCGCCTGCTGATCCTCGACGAACCCACTGAAGGCATCCAGCCGTCGGTGATCAAGGAGATCGGAGCGGTGATCAAGAAGCTCGCAGCCCGGGGCGACATGGCGATTTTGCTGGTGGAGCAGTTCTACGATTTCGCCGCCGAACTGGCCGATCAATACCTGGTGATGTCCCGGGGCGAGATCGTGCAGCAGGGTCGCGGTGAAAACATGGAAGCCGAAGGTGTGCGTGGATTGGTAACGATCTAATCTGTAGCGTCACGACGAAAACTGGAAACCATGAATTTACCTGTCCCAACTGCCCTGTTTACCCCCAGCTGGCACGCCGAGCTGGAGCTGGGCTACGCCCGTTTCGGCGACAGCACACGCCCGATCCAGCGCCGCCACAAAGGCCCGCTGCGGGTGCAAAAGCACCTGTATGCCGAAGGCCCCGAGGTGTGCCAGCACATCATCGTTCACCCGCCGGGCGGTATCGCTGGCGGGGATCGGCTGGACATTTCGGCTAGCGTCGGCACGAATGCCTGGGCGCAAATCACCAGCCCCGGCGCGGCCAAGTGGTATCGCGCGGCGGGGCCCGCGTATCAGAAACTGGATCTGAACGTGGCGGCTGGCGCGACACTGGAATGGTTGCCGCAGGAGACGATTATCTTCAGCGATGCCCAGGCCGAACTGAGCACTTCGATTGAGCTGGAAGGCGACGCGCGGTTGTTCTATTGGGACGTCGTAGCGCTGGGTCGACCGGCCAGTGGCGAGCGTTTTGACCTCGGACATTTTCAGGCGCACCTGAACATCCGCCGCGATGGTCAGTTGCTCTGGCACGAACGCCAGCGCATTGTCGGGAATGACGGCTTGCTGGATTCGCCGATCGGGCTGGACGGGCAACCGGTGTTTGCGACGTTGCTGGTGACCGGGGAGATCGACAGTGAGTTGCTGGAAACCTGTCGTTCGCTGCCCAATGAGGTACGCGGGGATTTGACCCAGTTACCGGGGCTGTTGGTGGCTCGGTGTCTCGCCAGTGAGGCGCTGTTGGCGCGCGGCTGGTTGATTGAATTGTGGCGATTGCTCAGGCCGGCGTTGCTTGGCCGGGAAGCGGTCCCCCCAAGAATATGGAGCACCTGAAACGCTATCCCCTGTAGGAGCTGCCTTGCCAGCGAAGGCGTACTCACTGACGCCAAAAGCTTCGCTGGCAAGCCAGCTCCTACAGGTATGTGTTTACAGTTCCGAACTTTTTTATCTGCCCAGATGGATTCCAACGATGGACCTGACCCCACGCGAAAAAGACAAGCTGCTGATCTTCACCGCCGGCCTCGTGGCCGAGCGGCGTTTGGCGCGCGGCGTGAAACTCAACTACCCGGAAGCCATGGCCTACATCTCCGCTGCGCTGCTCGAAGGCGCGCGTGACGGCCAGACCGTGGCCGACTTGATGCACTTCGGTACGACCCTGCTGACCCGCGAACAAGTGATGGAAGGTATCCCGGAAATGATCCCGGAAATCCAGGTTGAAGCGACGTTCCCCGACGGCACCAAACTGGTCACCGTCCACCAACCTATCGCCTGAGGCCCCGTCATGACTTACCCCATCCGCGACGCGGTACAGACCGACCTGCCGGCGATCCGCGACATCTACAACGACGCCGTGCTCAACACCACGGCGATCTGGAACGAACAAGCCGTCGACCTCGGCAACCGCCAGGCATGGTTCAGTGCCCGGCAAGTTCAGGGCTACCCGATTCTGGTGATCGTCGACGCTGACGACAGTGTGCTCGGTTACGCATCATTTGGTGACTGGCGGCCGTTCGACGGCTTCCGCCACACCGTAGAGCACTCGGTGTACGTGCGCAGCGACCAGCGCGGCAACGGCCTCGGCCCGCAACTGATGACCGTGCTGATCGAACGCGCCAAAGACTGCGGCAAGCATGTCATGGTCGCCGCCATCGAAAGCGGAAACGCCGCTTCCATTCGCCTGCATGAACGCGCCGGTTTCGTCACCACCGGACAGATGCCCCAGGTGGGCACCAAGTTCGGTCGCTGGCTGGACCTGACCTTCATGCAGCTGACTCTCAATCCCGGCGCGGAGCCGCCAGTCGCCCACCAGGAGTAATCGCTGATGAACGCCGCCCAATTGCGCCGTGTGAATGCTGAAAGCTTTGCGCACTATCGCCAGGGTTTGATCGACTTATTGCTCGATGCCGTAGGGTACGGCGCCAGCGTAGGTTTCATGGCCACTCTGGATGCCACACAGGCGCGCGCCTATTTCGATGAGGTTCAGGAGAACCTGAACAAGGGCAATGTGCTGCTGTGGGTGGTGGTTCGCGATGAACAAGTGCAAGCCAGCGTGCAACTGACCCTGTGCCAGAAAGCCAATGGCCTGAACCGCGCCGAAGTACAAAAACTGCTGGTTCGCGAACACGCGCGTCGGCGGGGGCTGGGCCAGCAGTTGATGAGAGCTTTGGAACAGGCTGCGCTCCAGCACAAGCGCGGCATGCTCTACCTCGACACCGAGGCGGGTTCCCCCGCTGAAGATTTCTACAAGGCGCTGGGTTACACCCGGGCGGGAGAAATCCCCGACTACGCCTGCGACCCGAGYGGCCTCTACAAGCCGACCGCGCTCTATTACAAGATTCTGCAAGGAGCCCATTGATGATTCCCGGTGAATACCAGATCCAGCCCGGCGATATCGAACTCAACGCTGGCCGCCGCACTGTCAGCCTGAAAGTGGCCAACAGCGGCGACCGGCCGATCCAGGTCGGCTCGCATTACCACTTTTTCGAAACCAACGACGCCCTGACCTTCGACCGCGCCGCCAGCCGCGGCATGCGCCTGAACATCCCCGCCGGCACCGCCGTGCGCTTCGAGCCGGGGCAGWGTCGGGAAGTCGATCTGGTGGATCTGGCCGGGCATCGCCGGGTGTTCGGGTTCGCCGGGCGGATCATGGGTGAGCTCGACTGATTTCTGCAGTGCGTCCAAATGATCGCAGCCTCGTTTCACTCGACAGCTGCTACAGGGACCGGGCGCAGCAGGGAATTTACGCGAACACCCGTAGGAGCTGTCGAGCGCAGCGAGGCTGCGATAGCGAGCTATGCGAGCGGTCTGAAGAACAATTGAATCCCAAGGCAGGCAAATGAAAATCTCAAGACAGGCCTACGCCGACATGTTCGGCCCCACCGTCGGTGACAAGGTGCGCCTGGCCGACACCGAGCTGTGGATCGAAGTGGAAAAAGACTTCACCACTTACGGCGAAGAAGTCAAATTCGGCGGCGGCAAAGTCATCCGTGATGGCCAGGGCCAGAGCCAACTGCTGGCCGCCGAGGTCGTCGACACGGTGATCACCAACGCGCTGATCATCGACCACTGGGGCATTGTCAAAGCCGACGTCGGCCTCAAGGACGGCCGCGTCGCCGGCATCGGCAAGGCCGGCAACCCGGACGTGCAGCCGAATGTGACCATTGCCATCGGCGCCAGCACCGAAGTCATCGCCGGTGAAGGCATGATCCTCACCGCCGGCGGCATCGACACGCACATCCATTTCATCTGCCCGCAGCAGATCGAAGTAGCGCTGATGAGCGGCGTCACCACCATGATCGGCGGCGGCACCGGCCCGGCCACCGGCACCAACGCCACCACCTGCACCTCCGGGCCATGGCACCTGGCGCGCATGCTCCAGGCCGCCGACGCATTCCCGATGAACATCGGCCTCACCGGCAAAGGCAACGCCAGCCTGCCGGAGCCCTTGATCGAGCAGGTCAAGGCCGGCGCCATCGGCCTCAAGCTGCACGAAGACTGGGGCACCACGCCAGCAAGCATCGACAACTGCCTGAGCGTCGCCGACCAGTACGACGTGCAGGTGGCGATCCACACCGACACGCTCAACGAATCCGGCTTCGTCGAAACCACCCTCGCCGCGTTCAAGGGTCGCACCATCCACACCTACCACACCGAAGGTGCCGGTGGCGGTCACGCGCCGGACATCATCAAGGCTTGCGGCTTTGCCAATGTGCTGCCGAGTTCGACCAACCCGACCCGACCGTTCACCCGCAACACCATCGACGAACACCTCGACATGCTGATGGTCTGCCACCACCTGGACCCGAGCATTGCCGAAGACGTGGCCTTCGCCGAAAGCCGCATCCGCCGCGAGACGATTGCCGCCGAAGACATTCTCCACGACCTCGGCGCCTTCTCGATGATCAGCTCCGACAGCCAGGCCATGGGCCGCGTCGGCGAAGTCATCACCCGCACCTGGCAAACCGCCGACAAGATGAAAAAACAGCGCGGTCCGCTTCCAGGTGATGGCGAAGGCAACGACAACTTCCGCGCCAAACGCTACATCGCCAAGTACACCATCAACCCGGCGATCACCCACGGCATCAGCCATGAAGTCGGTTCGGTCGAAGTGGGTAAATGGGCCGATCTGGTGCTGTGGCGTCCGGCGTTTTTCGGGGTGAAACCAACGTTGATTCTCAAGGGCGGCGCCATCGCCGCCAGCCTGATGGGCGATGCCAACGCCTCGATTCCAACGCCGCAACCGGTACACTACCGTCCGATGTTTGCCAGTTACGGCGGCTCGCTGCACGCCACCAGCATGACCTTTATCAGTCAGGCGGCGCAGGAGGCAGGTCTTCCCGAAGCACTGGGCCTGAAGAAGAAAATCGCCGTGGTCAAAGGTTGCCGCGAGGTGCAGAAAACTGACCTGATCCATAACGATTACCTGCCGAACATTGATGTCGATCCGCAAACGTATCAGGTCAAGGCCGACGGTGTGCTGCTGTGGTGTGAGCCGGCGGATGTGTTACCGATGGCGCAGCGCTATTTCCTGTTTTGATCGGTTGAGCGGCACATAGAAAAGGCCTGGATGCTTGCGCAGATCCAGGCCTTTGTTCATCGGTTGACAGCGTTTGATCAGAGCAGGTGTTTGACCAACTCCTCGCGAGTAAACGCCTCGATCAGCACAGCTTCCTCAATCTGCAACTGAGCATCCAGGTCAGCGGATTGCACCTTGAATTGCGCCTCTGATAATTCGCCTGCCTGCTGGCGATCGCGCAGACTGGTCAGGCGATCCTGATAGGGCTCGCGCTGCGCTTCGAATTGCGCCCGGTATTTGTTGGTGACGAGATCTTTCCAGAAATCCTTCGCCACCAACGACTGAAACTCTTCAGGCGAGCCATCCAGCGCCAGCACCTTGGCGCAGGCCTGATCAAGCATCTCCGGGGTCACGTTGCCCAAATTGACGAAACGAACTCGCCGAGGCTGCCCCGGTAATTCAAGCCGGTCCTTGAGCCCGTAGCGATAGGCCAGTTTGATCTCGACCTCTTCCAGAAACCGGATCTGCTGTGTCTTGAGGGCCGCCGACAAGCCCGGCGTGTTGTTGATCGCAATGGTGCGTCGCTCAATATCGGCCAACGCGATTTTCTCGAGCTCTTCCAGACGGAACAACCCTCTGGACAGTTTCAGCAAGGCTGCACTTTGCTCGCCGTCCATGGCCAGCGCCCGCGCCCGGTACACTAGTGCCATGATTTCCAGGTTACTGAACGACAACGCGGCTCGATCACAACAGGCCGGCCTGCCTGCCCATTCGAACATCTCCTGGCGCAGCGCCACGGACTCAGGATTGCCCTCGGTGAGGGTGTCGACGACTGCCCATACACGTTGCTGAAGATCAGCATGGCCGGCGCCGGCATTCTCCAGATCGTTGAGCACGTGGAAAAACCCTTGGGAGCCCTCCTGTGCCGACAATGATTGCCATTGCGCCTGTCTGGCCTGGACCTGGTCAGCGGGCAGGTCTTTGAGCCAACGCTGAAGCGCGGTCAATTCCTGCCCCCCGCCTGCCACGCGCCCGGCTAACGCCATCGGCGCTCGATACTCGAAGACTCCCGGTCGCCTGACGCCCCACAAATCCGGACGTTCGCGCTCGAGCCGACTCCAATAATCGCGCAGCTGTTGCTGGGTGACCTCGGACAATGGGTTGCCACCGATGTGAGTAAAGTTGTTGAGGCCCGCCACCTGTTCCAGCCTTTCGGCAGGCGGTGCGGTAACCGACTCCGGGATCGTCGTGATCCGGTTGTTCCTCAAATCAATGACATCCAGTAACGGCTGCGTGCCCAGGCCCACCGGCCATGTCTCAATGTCGATCGAATTCAGGTTGAGCGAGCGCATATCCGTTATTTGAGTGAAGTCGGGCGCCATTCCCAACGGGTTTTGCGCCAGGTTCATCGCCCTGAGTGTTGTCCGTCGGGAAAGGATCTGCGTCGTTTCCGGCGTCAGGCGAATGCGGTTGCGTTGCAAAAACAAACGCGTCAGCCCGTGCATGTCGTCCAGCGCCGGGGGGATCGCCGTCAGCTGGTTATTCGACAGGTCCAGCCAGCGCACGCCTTTGAAATGCGCAAGAAAACCCTCTGGCGAAACGCTCAGGCCCATGCCGTTTAATTTGAGCGAACCCACATGACTGAAATCCGCTTCAAGGTCCGGCACGCTGTCGAGCGTCTGGCCACTCAAGTCGAGCTCAAAACCGATGGGGCTACCGTCGACCGCGTTCCTTCGCGGGGATTGCCGCCTCCAGCACGCTCGAATGCGGTCAGCGGCGGTGTATCGCTCGGCCCGTTCAGACAAACCGGCGGACATCTGACCAGCCCGAATGTAGCGTGAGCGTGCGCCGCCTCCGGAAAATGCCCAGGCCGACAGCTGTTGATTCAGTGTTTCATACTCACTTTCAAGGCGAGCCAGTTCGATCTCCGCAGCGGCCCCGTGGGTTTGCAGGAATGCCTCTATCTCAAACTCGTCGAAGCCGGAATACAGTTGACCAACTCTGGCCGACATTATGTCTTGAACTTTAAAGGCGTCTGGAAGGCTACCCTCCAACAGTTCAGGACTCTGCGTTTGCAGATGCTCCCGAAAGTCCTGGAGCCGCTGCCAACCCTGGCGGGTAAACGGGTTGCGTTCCAGAAGCGTGACCCGGTTCACCCTGGCGTTGGCTTCGAGATGATCATCCGCCGCAGAAAGCATCGCCCGGGGCACTTCGGTCAACTCGTTATCGCGCAAGTCCAGCATTTGCAAGTCGGGCAGATTCCCCATGCCCACGGGCCATTGCTCTATGCCCGTGCCGCTGAGGTTGATGGTCTTCAGTCGAGTCATCGTGCTGAAGTCCGGTGCGATACCCAGTGGGTTTTTCAACAAGTCGAGCGCCTCCAGAGCGCTCAATTTCCCGAGCAACGCCGCATTGTGTGGATTCCATCGAACCCGGCTTCCTCTAAGGCTCAAATGAGTCAAACCGTTCATTTCACCCACCGCCTCAGGCAATTCGCTGAGCCGGGACATGCCCTCCAGTTTCAGTGTCTTGAGATCGGTGAAGCCCTTGAGAAAGGCATTGAGGTTGCGCACGCCGCTACCGGTCAGYGCGAGCGTATCGACATGACGGAATCGAACGCTCAACGACGGCAGTTCAACAGTCGATTCGATGCTCAGTGTCGACCCGCTCTGCCGCCGCCAGCAACGCTTGAGCTTGTCGGCTACCTGACGCTCGGGGGCATCCCCGGCTACAGCGGAGCTGCTTTGCGCTGTGACACGGGATTGAACCCAAGTATTCAACTCATTCTTGAGGGTGGTGAATTCGGCTTCATATCGAGTCAGCCCACCGCGCACATCCTCGCCCAACGACAGCAGGAATGCGTCGACCTCCGCCTCGCTGTAGAGGGGAAACAGCTTGAGCACCCGCGCGCGCGGCGTTCGGAAAAAACTGGCCACCTGTAGCCCCGAGGGCAATGGGCCGATCCCGCCGAGCAGTTTCATGCCTGGCTCGACGCTTGGTTTGAGCACACGGTACTTTTGAAGAACCGCCCGTAACTGATCTCGTGGCAATGGCCTGCGTTGCACTGTCGACTTCAATTGTTCGGCGTCTTCCAGCGTGAAGCCCAATGCCTGGCGTTCCTCTGCAGACAAAGCCTGCAATACCGACGAATAGAGGCTGGCGGACGTCGATTGGGCGAACCGGGTGTTCCCATCAACCACCAGCACCGCGCGGACCGGTGTCTGCGGCGAACCGATAGCGTCCAGCAATTTTCCCTGCGCCCCATACTCGCGCAGTTCGAAACGCACGTCCTTCGGCCAGCCCGGCAGCGCTTCAAGACTGCGCAGGGCCAGCCTTTCGCTGTCGACGCTGGAGGAAGATTCGATATAGAGCCCTTCATAGGCCTGAGCCACACGCAGCTCCTGCCGGGCCTGTTCCGCTTGCTCGTAAAGGCGCTGAGGCAAGGGCCCGGGTTTGTCCAACGCCAACCGTTCTTCCTGAGTCGCGCCACCCAGGATTTCTTCCACAACGATGCTGGGCAGTTGCGGGAAAAAGACTTTGATTCGCTCCACTGAACCGTGGGAGTTGGCCTGCTGTTCCCGATACAGGGACTCGAACAATAATTTTTTCCTGTGCTGCGCGGCGCGCGCGATTTCCTTGCGCAGTTGCGCAGCGCGTTGTTCCAGGGTCAAATCCGACGTCCCGGGAACGCTCTCGATAGCGACCTTTTGCGCCTTGAACATGTCCAGCAGCGCCGAGAGCACCGTGCCGTTCGCCGCATCCCGATCACTCACCACGAACGTCAACCGGCGTGCTTGTCCTGCGCCTGTTACCGGATCTTCCCAGATAGTTTTTGCCCTGCTGTCCATGACTTTGATCGCGGGTGTCGCGGGCAACAGCTCCTGACTGCGCATGACTTTGAACTGCAGATGCAGATCCGCCTTGGCGTAGACCTCAGGATCATCGCTGCCGATTTGCGACCCGAATGTTTCAATGTCCCGGTCGATTCGAAAGCGCGTGAGGGTGTCGGACAGCTGCGCCCCTGGCAGCTGTTGCTCGACATGCAGGCGACGCAGCTGATCATGTTCAATCCCACTGGCGGTGCGCACCTGTTCCAGCTGCGCATCAGTTAAGGCCTGCGCACGATAGCCGAGACGTCGCATGAGGATCGGCCCATCCCAGCTCAGGGGTTCTTCTCCCTCATGGCTCCACGCGCCCACCCCGTTGTGTTCCAAGTGCGGTGCATAAGCGTCAGGCCGGCGCGGGTGCTGRATGCGGTACTCGCCGCTGGAAGGATTTTGCCTGACTACAAAGCGAGCATCATCGAGCGGCAAAATAGCCTGGCCGTTAACCGAGTACAGGCCCAGTCCGTCAGGCTGAGAATCCGCCGGTAACGTTATGGGAGCCTTGTAAGGCTCAAGGTCCGGCTTCCACAACCGTTGTTGCCCCGTCGGCAGCGTGACCGGTTTCAACCCCTCGACCAAGGGTTCGGGCTTCACCGCTGCCAGCGTGCCCAGGCCCTTGCCCGCCCCGTGCAGCACGGCAATCAGCGCGAGATTTTCCGCCACGTCGATCAGGTGAGCCAAGGCCACCTTGCGATCACCCTCGCTCCACTCCACGGCCCCTTCGAATGTCTCGTACAAGATCTGGCCGGCCATTACCCCGATCATCACTTCACCCAGCACCGGTACAAACATCGAGACGCCGTTCAACACCAGCAGGCCGATATCCAGCAAATGGGCGATTTTTTCTGCTCGGACCCTGGCATCGACATCGGCTGTGGGAACCGCATGACTGCGGGCATCGGCAAGAATTTTGTTGCGACTTTGCTCATACAGATCCGCCCAGGGATCGACGTTCGGCCCCCACAAACCACGCTGCCTGTAGCCGGTGACAGGCAGATAGAGTTCGTCGACCGGTTCCTGTCGGGACGGTGGCTCGGGCGGCAGTTCGTTAGGCTGGGTGAAGACAGAAAAAAACGCCGGGAACGCTTGAATCCCTTTCCACAGGGGAGATCGAAACGGCGCCATCGGGTCTGGCGGGGAAACCGCTGCCTTGCGGGTGAACTGGCTGAAGTAATACGGACGATCTGCATAGGCCACGAACTGGCTGAAAAAGCGTTGATACGCCGTCGGACCCGCGTTGGCCGGTTGCGAGGCGTCAGTGGCCAAGAACAGACGCTTCAAGGTCGCCTCCATGTCCCGGCTTTTGTAGCGTTTCAGCGGGTGCTCCGGGTCGTGGGGAATGTAGAGCAGGACATCATCGCAGTAGCGATACTTTTCACAGATATGGAACAGTACGCAGCCGGTCATTCGCTTCTTCATCAACACCAGATCGCAAATCCACACCGGCGTGTTGTCGATCTTCGGGTTGAGTTCTCCTTCAATCACCGAAAGGATCATCGCGTAATCCTTCGGCTCGATGACCTTCTTCAACAGGGCGAGTTCGGCAGCCGCGCGCATCGCATCTTTTTGACTGCTCACAAATCGCTTGCGCAGCACGGAGTCGGCCACGGGATTGGAAGGTTGCACAAAGTCCTTCAGGTAAGCCTGATACTTCGCACCGATGTCCAGGTCCCGACACAGCTTGAGGTACTGCATCACCGTCAAGGCAGTGGTCACCTTGCTGAATTGGCCCGGGGTCGATTCGACTACAAAGCCTGAGGAGGAATGAAAGTGATCCGCTACACACTCCGTATCTTCGAAGTTGTGCAATGCAGCTTGCAGTAGAGGCAATTTCAGCACCTCGAACGTGCTGACTTCTATTTCGAAAATGCCCACCTCCAGAGGCTTTTTCAGGTGCAGGAAGGTTTTAGTGACATCCAGTTCCACTGCGAATCGGTCCTTGAGCGCCTTGACCAATAGCGGTTCGGCAAACGCATCAATGTCCTGCATCCGCGACAGGGTTTTATCCAGCAGGTTCTGCGAGGTCATACTCGCCACAAAACTCGCATTCAAGGCCTGGCGCTGCGCCTGCGATGCCGCCAGGTACCAGTCGGGCAGAATGAGCTCAGTGGTTTTCAGCGCCTCCCGCCTCTCGGGCGAGGCATTCACCAGCCAGTCCGGGATGGCGTCGGCGATGAATTCGGCGTGGATACTTTGTGGCTCGGCAGCGTGTGATAGCGCTGCATGTTCGTCGTTGTTTTCGTGTGTTTTTTGCAAGGTACATATCCTTATGTACGAGTTAATAGGCTGGCACGAAATCGTCGATTTTCGTGCCGCAACCGACGTCTGTGCCAGTTCAGGTTATGACGGTGAAGGGCGTTTCGACCCGTAGCAGTTTTGCCCGATCCATCGCTTGTCGGGTCAGTGTCTTTTGTAGTGTCAGCTTCTCGGCATTGAGCCGGCTCATTTCGCGTTCATACACTTGGGCGGTCATGACTTGTCCCGGGGCGAATTCGCTCTCCGGCTTGCCAAGCTCGGCGGCGAGTACCCTGATCTCTTCTTTTAGTTGCGCTTTTTCCTGCAAGGAAAGCGACTCGGTCGCCCGCTTTTCAAGGACCATGTAAAAATCGGTGGTCGCATCGATACGGCGCCTGATGGCTTTGAAAGCTCGACGATTGGAGCCCTGAATGTAGGATGACCAGAAGGGTTGTTCGCTGATCGCGTCGCACAGCAGATCCCCGGCCTCCAGATCGAGCACACGCTGGTACGCATCCTCGATCATCGCTGGCGTGACCGCGGCGATTTTTCTGAACTGCATGTGTCGAGACTGCCAAGGCAGTTCCAGGCGGTCGGCCAGGTCCGTCATGTAGGCCAGATGCACCTCGACTTCATCAATGGTGYCTGTGACCTCCCCAGTAGCATTGACGCGCCGGAACTGCTCGCCCCGGTTTACACGCTCACCAATGACCTTGTGCGCGATTCTGCTCAGCTCATCCAGACGGGATTTGCCTTGGGCCAGCTGCACCAGATCCGCTTCAACCAGATTCGGACTCGCCAGGTCATAGGCTTCCTGAATCAGCACCTCCATACCCATGGCATTGAACAGTTGAGCACCGCCATCGACGCACGCCGTAGGCGCCGTGGCCATCGTGAACAGCTTTTCTCGCAGCTCGCTGTGCTTGGCCATTGCGTCGAGCATGCGCCAGACTTTAGCGGTCATGTCCGTGCGAAAGGCGATGTCGTGTTTGAAGTGATAGGACTCGGTCAGCTTGCGGATCTCGTTGAAAAACGGCACCGAACCGAACTCGTCCTCAACCTCATTCCAGAGCTCCTGACGGGCTACCCACTCGGGTCGGGTCAGCCCTTGCTCCCAATCGAGGCTGTCGCGTATGCCACGGGGCGGATAAGGTCGGTCCGGATCCATGCCGACGGATTGAATGTAATCGCGCAGCGTTTGCAGATTCGCCTCCGGCAACCATTGCGGGTTACGACTCAACACCGTGCGCGCCAACATTTCCGCCTCGGCGGTGCCACGCCTGACCGCAGGAATGTCGAGGATGCGGTTCAGTTGAAGATCCAGATAGAAATGCCGGAACCTGGGCAGTGAAAACAATCCGTCGGGCCAGGTGGAAATGCCCGTGTCAGTCAGCAGCAGCGTGTGCAGCATGGGCATCCGGCCAATATCGGGGACGCGCCCCAAAGGGTTGCCCATCAGGTCCAGGCTTTCCAGCCGGACCAGCCCGCCCAGAGCGGCCACCGACTGCGCATCCAGCACCACTCGATTGCCACGCATGTTCAGCTCCGTCAGCCCGCGCATCCGGCCCACCGCGCGAGGAAAACGTGTAAGCGGGTTGCCATTGAGGTTCAGGCTGCGGAGCCTGGGGAAGTGATCGAGCAACGACACCTGAGCATCGGCCAACCCGGTGTTCAGCAGATTCAGGTGGGTGACATGCCCGAAGTAACCCTCCAGTGGAGGCATCGTCCTCAAATGCCTTGCCAGTGGCATATCCCTCAGATCCAGGGTTATTCCGTGCACATTGCCGAAGGGGTCCACATCCCTTGGCCCGGTTTGCTGCCAGCATTGCCTGATCGCCTTATACAACGCGTTTCTTGACTGCCATTCGGCCCTTCCGGCCGCGCTGTACCTGAACGCCTCGGTGGGCGTGTTCAGCCAGCGCTGAAAGTTGGCATTGAGTCGATTGAACTGCATCTCAAGCTCGCTGGCTCGCTGTTCCGGGCTGCCTTCACGACCGTCGCCGTCCAGATAGGCCCGGGCTTCGGTCTCCGTCCAGCCGGGACGCACACTCCTGACCCGCTCTTGCGGGGTCAGTCGTCCTGACAGTTGTGGAATGCCCTGGGCACCGCCAGGCATGCCGCCGCGCAGCTTCATCGTATGGGGATCGTAGACCGGCTTGCGGAACGGGTTGTCGGCCAGCATCGGCTGCAATCTGTCCCGCGCCAACGGTGTCTTTTGCACCGCCTGCCTGAGTGCGTCCCCTTGATTGATCTCATAACCCAGCGCATTACGTTGCGCGTCGGGTAGCGCATGCAGCACCGAAGTAAACAGATTGTCAGCGCCATGCAAATGCCGATCGGCGGCGTCCCGAGCTTCATAGGCACCATCATCGCTGACCAGCACCTTGTGCACGGGTGCGCCCTGCGGGCCAATGCTGTCTCGCAGCGGGCCGGAGAATGAATGCTCACGGATTTCGATGCGCACATCGCGGGGCCAGTTCGGCAATGTTTCCAGCGTGTGCAACGCCAGTCTTTCAGTATCCGCGGTGTGAAGAAACTCAACGAAAAGCCCTTCATAGGCACGCGTTGTGCGCACCTCCAGCAAGGCTGCACGCACCTGTTCCTTAAGCCTCAAGGGAAGGCGTTTTTGCTCGGCAACCACGCGTAGGTCTTCAGGCCCCGCGGCGGCCAGCAATGCTTCGGCAAGGTTGGCTGGACAGTGCGAAAAGGTGTCCTGTATCACCCGCACGCCGGCATTGTCTGAAACCTGATGCACGTTGTAGAGCGCATCGAAACGAGTCTTGCGTTGCAGATAGGTTAACGGGCCTTTCTGTTTCTCGGTTTCAGCCCATGCCTGGAAACGCCTGATCGTGTCGACCAGCAATGCCGGTGGCGCTGCGTTGATCACCTGCAACCTGCGCAGCTGGTTTTCTTCGACACCACTGGCAATACGGATGTGTTCCAGCGTCGCCGCATCAAACCCATCGACCATCGGCCCCAGACGCCGCATGAGGGTGGTCTTGTCCCATTCGATGGGGCGGTCGAGTTCGGTGTGCCAGGCACCGACACCGTTATGCTCAAGCTTGGGTTGATAGGCCGTCGGCCGGTTCGGGTGCCGGAGCCGCGGCTGGTCGGTCTGCGGATCGACAGCGACCTCGAAATGCTTGTCCTCCAGCGGTAAAAAGTCCCGCCCGTCATGCTGATAAAGACCTCGTGCRTTCGGCAACGAATCCTTGGGCAGGGAGAGGGTGTGCGCATAGGGTTTCAGATTCGGCTGCCAGAGGCGGGTCGAACCATCAGCGAGTTCGACCATTTTCAAGCGGCCGACAAAAGGCGAGGCCTTGACCGAAGTCGGGATGCGTGTAGGCAAAACGTGCCCGGCCATCATGATTGCGAGCTGGGCCGCATTGATCATGACCCCGACCAGCAGGCCCGATGCTTCCTCCCGGTCCCCTTTACTCCAGTCTTCAATACCCTCCATGGTTTCGAGCAGCATTTGCCCGACCATGATGCCCAACATGGCTTCGCCCAGCCCGGGCACCAGCAGGGCTCCAAAATTGAACAGGTTCCAGCCGAGACTCAAGTAACTGGTCAACCGCGCCCAGCGAGTGGCGGCATCTTCATCATTGGTGGGCACCGCAATATGACGCGCGTCGGCGATGGCTTTTTCTCTGCGCCAGCTTGATAGATGACGCCAGATATCGCCCGTGACGGGGTTAGTGATTGGCTCCGCATCGGGGTTTTCCGTGGCGGTTTCCCTCCACCACGGGCCCATGTCCAGAGGCTCGCGTTGATGCCAGGTAAAGGTGGTAAGGCGCTCGTTGACCCGCGAGAAAAAACGGCCCTTGTCTTTTTGCGCCACGAACCGACTGAAAAACTGTTGATAGGCCGGTGTACGCAATTGGCTGATCAGCACCTTCATAAAATCAGCGAACGATGCATATTCCTTGATCGGGTGTTCAGGGTCGTCCGGCACATAGGCGATCAATGGGCCGTCCAGACGACTTTGTTGATGGATATCATTCTGACGGAGCATCTCATCAATCATGCCGCTGGGGCCGTTGGCGAAAAACGCCTTGAGCAGCTTGAACTGTTCAAACTCCTGGCCCGGAAATATCGACAGACGCTGAGACCATTCCATCAGCAATTGCTGGTGCGCCGGAATCAGACGGTCATAGGTCCTTTTCACCAGCGATGTGTCTGCCACTGTGCTGAACAATACAATGCCAGTCAGTTTGAAGCCCATGAGTGACAAGCGATGACACAGCAGGGGCCGACCGCCCGACATGATGTCGCTTTTACGATCCCGCACGTCCTGCAACTTGCTGTAGGAGTAAAAAGAAATGTCGTTTTTCAAATACGCAATGAGTGCTGATTCGTTGAAAGCCGCTATTTCGCAGGCGGTGGCATGCCGTTCAAGCGTAGTTCTGGCATCAACGCTTTCTGGCTTGAGCAATGCAGTGATGTGTTTTTGATACTGGGCGCCGATGTCCAGCGTCCGGCACAGGGAAGCAAATCGCTCGACCGTTAAGGCCTGGCGCTGCATTTCCCCTTCGGCGTCCTTGATGAAAATACCGGAGCCATCGCGAAAGGCGCCGCTCTGTGTTTCCGCTTCTTCGAAGTTGTGCAGAGCCGCTTCCAGCAGCGTGTATTGCCTGATTCGACTGGCGTGGGTATCAATGCCAAATGTCAGTGTGGCGGGAACATAAAGCCGCACTAACGTTGTATTAACGTCCAGTTCAAGATCCAGCTGATCTTTCAGGGCTTGAACAAGTAACGGTTGCGCAAACGCTTTGATGTCCTGTTGCAGATCATTGAATGTCTTTTCCAAAGGGCCCTGCAATTGCCAGCGTTCCTCGATAAGCCTTTTCAAGTACTGGCGATCCATGGCGCGCGCACGGCAATACCACTCGGGAATGGCCGGTCTTTGCTTGACGAATGATTCAAGCCTGTCAGCCGGCACGGTCTTTATAAACGCCGAGACTTTTTGTGTGAGGTAGTCCAGATAAATGTTTTCACCCTCATCGGGCACCGCCAGCGATGTTTCCAATACAGTTCCTTCTGATGACGCTTCCATTTCGCAAAAATCCCTATGCAACGACTAGAGCACCCAGCTTATGCAACGACGAAAAAAACAAAAGATTAAAAAACTGCTGACAAACCGCTTGAAAACAGCCACTCACATTCAACTTTAAAACCTGAAAAATAATTAATTACCACCCTGACGGATTCGCCTTCTGAGTCTGCGCGTGAACGGTAGTATTGGGCCGCCGGTAAAAAGACTAAGCTGCCCAGACCTTCTGCCAGGAAACCCGCCATGCGCTTATCCGAATTCATCAGGCAACATGTGGACCGTATCGTCGATGAATGGGAGCAGTTCGCAAAAACCATCACGCCGGCGGCTGAAAATATGGATCGTGTGGCCTTGCGTGATCACGCCAAGGCGATTCTGCTGGCGGCCGCGCGGGACATGACCACGGCGCAAACCGCCAGTGAACAGAGCGCCAAGGCCAAGGGTGAAGGACCGGAGAAAACCCCGAGCCTGAACGAAGCCGGCGCCAGCCATGGTGAACTGCGGCATACCGTGGGATTTGATCTGGTACAGATGACCTCGGAATTCCGTCATCTTCGCGCTTGTGTGATCCGATTGTGGGTCAACAGCCTGGAATCACCGGACCTGACCTATTTCCAGGACATGATCCGTTTCAATGAAGCGATCGACGAAGCCCTTGCCGAATCCACCGCGGCCTATGCCGAACAGGTCAATCACTCACGGGACATCTTTCTGGCAATCCTCGGCCATGACCTGCGGGCCCCGCTGCAGGCGGTGAGCATGTCCACCGAGTTGTTGCTGCGCAAAGCTGCGCTTGAAGGCGATGCGCTGGCCTGCGCGAACAACATAAAGCGTGGCGCTCGACACATGGCGGTGATGGTCAGCGATTTGCTGGAGCTGGTGCGCAGTCGCTTGGGCAAGAGCCTGCCCATCGAACCGGCGCCCATGGACCTGGCAGATGCAGCCCATGCCGCGATTGCCGTCGCCTGCGCCGGTAACCCGGAGTGCGATCCAATGGTAAGCGTCGTGGGCGATACCCGAGGTGTCTGGGATGCCGGGCGACTTGATCAGCTGCTACAGAACCTGATTGGCAATGCGTTGCAGCACGGTTTGAACAAACGGGATGTCACCGTCACCGTCACTGGGGAGCCGGATACGGTTCGCCTGACGGTGCACAATTTTGGCGTTCCGATTCCCGAAGAAACTATCGGCACAATCTTCGACCCGTTGGTGCGCAGTGCCGACGAGGAGCTCGGCCAGCCAACGACCAGCCTTGGTTTGGGGTTGTTTATCGTCAAGGAAGTGGTGAATGCGCATGGCGGGACGATAGAGGTCAGCTCCAGCGAGACCGACGGGACGCTGTTTACGGTGGTGTTGCCCAGGAACGGGTAAGCAGGGATACCGAGTTATCGTTCTTCGCGAGCAGGCTCGCTCCCACCTTCGACCGTATTCCTGCTGGATGAATGTGGTCTAAATGTGGGAGCGAGCCTGCTCGCGAAAGCGGACTGACAGGCACTAGAGAATCACCAGAACACCTACTCAACCACCAACCGCCCCAACCTCTGTTTGAGCATCCGGTTCTCGGCCCGCAGTTGCTGGACCTCTTCAAGCAGGTCCAGCGCCAGGGCGACGCCTTCCCATTCCAGTTCCAGGTCGCGCCGCAGCTTGGCGGCGCGCTTGGCCAGCGCCAGCTCATAATCGTTGAAACGCCAATCCTTGGGCTGATTGCCCTGAGGTTCGAGGATGCCGTGTTCGACGATTTCGATCACGTAGACGTCGGACAAGTCGGTCGCCTCACAGAATTCTGCCAGGTCCAGGTGAACGATCAGGGGGTTGCTCATGATGGGCTACTCCGTCTCTTGGATCAGAAGTTTTCTCTCGGGTTAAACGCGGCTTTTTCCGCCAGCTGCTGCCACAACGCCTTGAGCTCATCGTTCGAGGTTTTAGGCATGACCGCCTTGAGCTGCACAAACAGGTAACCACGCTCGCCCGCCTTGTTCAGCAGGCCGTGGCCCTTGGCGCGCATGCGCTGGCCATTCTGGCTACCGGCCGGCACCTTGAGGTTGATCTTGCCGGTCAGTGTAGGCACCGCCACTTCAGCCCCCAACGCCAACTCCCACGGAGCCAGCGGCAAAGTAATGATCAGGTTCTCGCCTTCGACATCGAATTTGGGGTGCGGCGCAAAACGGATCGTCAGGAACAGGTCGCCATTGGCACCGCCACCGACACCGGGAGCCCCTTGGCCTTTGAGGCGGATGCGCTCGCCGTCAGTCACGCCGGCCGGGATTTTCACGTTCAGGCTCTTGCTGGTGTTGCTGACGTGCTGGCCGGCAGCGTTGTACTGCGGCACCTGGAAGGTGACCTTCTTCGATTCGTTCGAGAGGGTTTCTTCCAGAAAAATCCCGAGCTCCATTTCCACGTCTTGCCCTCGCCGTCCGGTGCTGCTACGCGACTGTCCACCATTGAAACCAGGGCCACGGTTGCCGAAGATCGAACTGAAAAAGTCCGAGAAATCGCCCGTATCCTGACCACCACCAAAACCGCCTGCGCCACGTCCTTGCCACCCTGGCGGGCCCTGGAACGGTTGGCCGTGCTGGCCGTATTTGCGCAAGTCGTCATATTCGGCGCGCTTGTCGGCGCTTTTCAGCGCCTCATAGGCTTCCGAGGCATCTTTGAACTTGGCCTCGGCGTCCTTTTCCTTGCTGACATCGGGGTGGTATTTGCGCGCCAGCTTGCGATAGGCGGCTTTGATCGCCTTATCGTCAGCAGTCGGCTCCACACCGAGAATCTTGTAATAGTCTTTGAAGTCCATCTAAGGATCACCATCCGTTATCAAATCGCGCCGCCAGGCACAGCATGCTCTTGTTTGCAGCATTTGGATTGACCGATCTCAATTTTGTGACCGGGCAGCGCATCAGAAGTTTATCGGCAGCGGACGACGGTTCTTGCGACCGCCGGTTGGCTACCAGGCCCATGCCAGCAAGTTTGGGGCAAAGCTGAGTGTTTCAAGCGCTAATGACTGCGAAATAGCGGATAGTCGGCCTTCGAATATTCGTCGCACTGACATACACTGCGCGGCCGTTTTTTAACCGGAACTCGAAAGACATGAAAAACGCATCTCCAGCCCGTGCCTGTGGTATCGACTTTGGCACGTCCAACTCCACCGTCGGCTGGCTGCGCCCCGGCATGGAAACGCTGATCGCGCTGGAGGACGATAAGATCACCCTGCCCTCGGTGGTCTTCTTCAATATGGAAGAACGCCGCCCGGTGTACGGCCGGCTGGCGCTGCATGAGTATCTGGAAGGCTACGAAGGCCGGTTGATGCGCTCGCTCAAGAGCCTGCTGGGTTCCAAGCTGATCAAGCACGACACCAGCGTTCTCGGCACGGCGATGCCGTTCAAGGACCTGCTCGGGCTGTTTATCGGCCAGCTGAAGAAGCGCGCCGAAACAGCCGCCGGTCGGGAGTTCGAAGAAGTGGTGCTGGGCCGTCCGGTGTTTTTCGTCGATGACGATGAAATGGCCGACCAGGAAGCCGAAAACACCTTGGTAGACGTGGCCCGCGCCATTGGCTTCAAGGATGTCTCGTTCCAGTACGAACCGATTGCGGCGGCATTCGACTATGAGTCGACCATCGAAAAGGAAGAGCTGGTGCTGATCGTCGACATCGGCGGTGGTACGTCCGACTTCTCGCTGGTGCGACTGTCCCCTGAACGCCGCAACCACGACAACCGTCACGACGACATCCTCGCCACCGGCGGCGTGCACATCGGCGGGACCGATTTCGACAAGCAACTGAGCCTGCAAGGCCTGATGCCGCTGTTTGGCTACGGCAGCCGCATGAAGAGCGGCGCCTACATGCCGACCAGCCACCACATGAACCTGGCGACCTGGCACACCATCAACTCGGTGTACTCGCAAAAGTCGACCCTGGCCTTGGGCAGCATGCGTTACGACATCGAAGACACGGGCGGCATCGATCGCCTGTTCAAGCTGATCGACCAGCGCGCGGGCCATTGGCTGGCCATGGAAGTGGAAGAAACCAAGATCCAGTTGACCCACGCCGACAGTCGCCATGTGCCGCTGGACCGCATTGAGCCGGGGCTGAGTGTTGAACTGACCCGCGCACTGTTTGAATCGGCCATCGAAGCGCTGCTGGAGCGCGTGCGCAACAGCGTGACCCAGATGCTCAACGATGCCGATGTGCGGGTCGATCAGGTGGACACGGTGTTCTTCACCGGCGGTTCGAGCGGGATTCCAGCGTTGCGCAACAGTGTTTCGGCGATGCTGCCGAATGCGCGGCATGTGGAAGGGAACATCTTTGGCAGCATTGGTAGCGGGTTGGCGATTGAAGCGGCCAAGCGTTATGGCTGAAAAGCAGCTGCAAGCTGCAAGCTGCAAGCTGCAAGCTTCAAGTAAGAGCAAGTGCGGTGTTCGCCACTGGCTTTAACTTGCAGCTTGAAGCTTGAAACTTGCAGCTGCCGTCAAACCATCCCCACCTGCTTCAGCTCACTCTTCAGATACGCGTAGTAAATCGGCCCGGCCACCACCCCCGGCAGGCCGAACGCGGCTTCGAACACCAGCATTGCCAGCAGCAACTCCCACGACTTGGCACTGATCTGCCCGCCGACAATGCGCGCGTTGAGGAAGTATTCGAGCTTGTGGATAAAAATCAGATAACCCAGAGCCGCCATCGCGACCCAGATCGACAGCGACAAGCCAACAATGGTGATCAGGGTGTTCGACATCAGGTTGCCGATCACTGGCAACAGGCCGAGCAGGAAGGTCAGCACAATCAGGGTTTTGGTCAGCGGCAGCTTGATACCGAACATCGKCAGGACCACCGCCAGGAAAATCCCGGTGAAGAAGGTGTTCAGCAGCGAAATCTTGATCTGCGCAAACACGATATTACGGAAGGCCTGCACCAACAGGTGCAAGCGGTCGAACAGCGCGGCCGCCAGAGGCTTGCGCTTGGTCACGTCCGGCGCGCGCTGCAAGGCAATGATCGCCCCCAGCACCATACCGATCAGCAGCGTCACAAACATATGCGCCGCATCCTTGCCGACCAGCTGCAAGTCGCTCAAGTGCTTGCTGATCCATTCGCCGATGGCCACGCGGAATTCACCGGCACTGGCGGGCAGATAGGCGTCGATGAATGGCGGCAATTGCCCGCGCGCCCGGTCGACCACGCCCATGAATTTATCGAGGGAAGCGCCGGGGTTTTCCGCTTCGTGCAGCAGGAAACTGAAGGCGCCAGCAAAGATCAGCGCCAGCACGCTCACCACCAAGGTCCCGAGCAACGCCACCGCCAGCCAGCGCGCACGCCGACCTTCGATCAGCCGCTGCAATTGTGGCGTGAGCATATTGACCAGCTCGAACACCAGCAGACCGGCCAGCAGGCTGGGCAACAAGCGCAGTGGGATCACCAGCAGCAAACCACCAAAAATGATGAACCAACTGATCAGCAGCAAAACGTGGCGTTGAGAAAACGTTGGCATACAGCCTCAAAACGAACAGCGTAAAAGGATTGGCAGTCTGCCAGCGTTCCGGTGGCAGCACTAGGAATTGTGTAGATCGACTTTGGTCGGGGCTCGGGCGATTTTTTGCAGTGCCCCGACTGACGCCTTCGCGAGCAGGCTCGCTCCCACACGGGTCCTGCGAACTGAGATCCATTGTAGGAGCGAGATTGCTCGCGATGAGGCCCTCACAACCCCCACACTTATTTGTTCCTCAGGCAATCACTCATGAACGCCTTGCGCTCATCACCTTTGAGCGATTTGGTGGTGGCATCGGCATTGCAGGTTTTCATCTTCTGTTGCTGAGGGGTCAGGGTTTTGATGTCAGGGACGGCCGCCTCGGTTTTCAGGCAGTTACTCATGAACATTTTGCGTTCATCACCTTTGAGGCTTTTGGCCGTCGCATCGGCGTTGCAGATAGTCATCTTTTCCTGCTGAGGTGTGGCCGCAAAGCCTTGGGAGCAGAGCAGCAAGCCGATCATCAACAAAGGGACACGCAACATCGTCATGGAGTTTTCTCCTTGTTGCCGTACCGATGGGCACAGCCTCGTTCTGGAGTGTAGACAACCCTTGTCACACCTTCCTGCCCTCGAGGTGACTGCGTCGGTACTGCTCCGGTGTACATCCAGCCTGGCGTTGAAACATTGCGATAAAAGCCGAACCTGTGCTGTAACCCATGTCGAAGGCAATGTCCTGAATGCTGCGATGGTCCAGCGCCTCAATCGCCGCGAGAAATCGCAGCCGTTGCCGCCACTCACCAAAACTCATGCCCAGTTCGCGAATAAACTGCCGTGCCAGGGTGCGTTCGCTAACGTGGACCTGCGCAGCCCAATCGGCCAAGGGCCGGTTGTCTCCGGGCTCGGCCTGCAACGCTTCCAGTATCCCCAACAGTCCCGGACTGCTGGCATAGGGTAAATAGCATTCATGCACCGGCGCCAGTTGCAGCTGATCCACTAATACCTGACCTAAACGAATGTCCGCCTCATGCTCGGGAATCTTCAAATCTCGCGCCGCAAAGTCCTTGAGAATCGCTTTGAGAATATCGCTGATCGCGAGCGTGCAGGCCTGTTGCGGCAACTCGCGGCACAGCGACGGCGCCAGGCAAACCGCACGGTAGTTGATCGGCTGGTTGCTATAGAAGCTGTGCTCGGTCTCGGGCGGCACCCACACCGCGTATTGCGGCGGCGACATGAAACGGCTGTTGCCGATTTCCATGTGCAACACGCCGTTGGCCGAATACTCGAGCGTGCCCCAAGGGTGACGGTGAGCCGAGGCGTACTCGTGAGTGTTGAAATCGGCGTAGCGGAAATAGACCGGGGCCGGCAGCTCGGCGAAGTCCAGCAGGTCGATGTGTTTACTGTTCATGCTGTCCGTCATCCGGGGCAGGTTGTCTGGATCGAAGTATAGGCTTGCATCCAGACAAGGGGATAATTGCCCCTCATTAACGTTCTGGTTTTTTCTGATGCAATACGCTTATCCCCTGCTGGCCATTTTCATCTGGGCTGGCAACACCGTGATCACCAAAATGTCAGCCGGGGCCATCTTCCCCGCCGAGATCGGTTTCTACCGCTGGCTGCTGGCCGGGATGCTGTTCACGCCGTTCATGCTCAAACCGGTGATCGCGCATTGGCCGCAGATTCGCCCGAACCTGGGCAAGATTTTTGTCCTTGGCGTGTTGGGCATGGCGGTCTACCAAAGCCTCGCCTACTTCGCTGCGGCACTGACTTCAGCCACCAACATGGGAATTATCCTGTCGCTGATGCCGTTGATGTCGCTGGCCATGGCGATTGTCAGCCTCGGCCAACGCCTGACCGCTGGCGCATTGGCCGGCGCGCTGCTGTCGTTTACCGGTGTGTTGGTTGTGGTGTCGTCCGGCAGCCTCGGCGCGTTACTTGAACACGGCGTGAACATGGGCGACGCGATGATGCTGGTCGCCACCCTGGCCTATGCGATTTACAGCACGCTGCTGAAAAAATGGCAGCTGCGATTGCCGCCGTTGGTGTTGTTGTATTTGCAGGTGTTGGTGGCGGTGGTGGTGCTGTTTCCGCTGTTTGTCGCCTCGCCCAAGATCGGCCCGACCCTGCACAACATTCCGCTGGTGCTTTACGCCTGTCTGCTGGCTTCGATGCTGGCGCCACTGGCGTGGATGCAGGCGGTGGTGCGTTTGGGGCCGAGTCGGACCACGCTGTTTTTCAACTTACTGCCGTTGATTACCGCGCTGATTGCGTCGGTGGTGCTGCATGAGCAGCTGGCGATGTATCACCTGGTGGGCGGTGTGTTGACGTTGGGTGGGGTGGTGCTTTCGGGGCGTTGGACGACGGTGATCGGTCGTAAGGTCCGTATTGCCTGAACTGACGCCTTCGCGGGCAAGACCGCTCGCCGCACCGCCGCTCCTACAGGGGGAGCACGGTCACTGTAGGAGCAAGCTTGCTCACGAAGAACGATGACTCGGTATGGAGGTTAAACGCCAGCGGCTTTCAATCGGGCGGCATGTTCGACAAACAAGCGAATCGGCTCAGCGCCCTTCCCGACCAATCCCAGCGACTGATTGACGATGTCGAAGTGATCCAGCGGATAGTCGTCGCCAATCACCGTGCCCAGGTGCGAGCTGTACCGCCCGACCATCCCGTCACAATGCCCGACTTCGTTCACAAAGGTTTTGGCAAACAGCCGGCAACTGCGATTCGTCCCGTCAAACAGGTTGCGCCCGCTATCCGTCTTGCCCGGCTGCAAGGTCCCGGACCACGAGTAATAGCGCACGCCGTTAACCTCCTCCGGCCCGTGCCCGCCCCAAGTCTCAGGCAGGCCCTGTGGATAACGCTGATTGAACAGCGCCACGCCTTCGGTGGTGAGTGAATGATGGGACGCATGGATATTCACTGGCAGCTTCGGCCCGCGATAACCGGTTTCGAGCAGGCTCATCAACGCGGCGATTATCCATAACAGAAAGCTCAGCAACCGCCCTTTGGCGCTGTCATGCGGATAGTGTTTGTGCAGGTAATCAGCCAGTTCCGAGCCGTGATTCGGCCCGGCCACCGAGGTCACCGACGCCACGAGGTCCGGGCGTTTGGCCGCCGCGTAACGGGCAGTGAGCGAACCCTGGCTGTGGCCTAACAGGTTGACCTTCCCGGCCCCGGTCTCGCGCAGGATTTCCTCGATCCGCGCCAACAGTTGTTCACCGCACACTTCACTGGAGTTGAGCGGCGAGACCTGCACTGCAAACACGGTCGCCCCCCCCTGGCGCAAGGCCGGGACGATGCCGTACCAGTAGGGATAGAGCACAAGACGGATAAACCCGAGCATCCCCGGGACCAACACCAGCGGGTAACGCGTAGCAGAGCCTTGCGACATGGGCGAACGTCCTTGTGATCGGTGAGACAAAGCAGGCTGGATGCAAGACCTCAGCCAAGCATCGTCACCGAAGATGACAACTCGACAACCAGTCTATGACATCCGCCCTACTTGAGCCCAACCACCCCCGCCACGATCAACCCCACCGACACCAGTTTGATCGCCGTCAGGCTTTCGCCCAGCAGCGCAAACCCCAGAAACACCGTGCCCAGTGAACCGATGGCGGTCCAGATCGGGTAAGCGATGCTCACCGGCAGCTCGCGCATGGCCAGGGTCAGGAAATAAATCCCGCCCACGGCGGCGATCACGGTGATCAGCGACGGCCAGAGCCGGGTGAAGCCTTCGGCGTATTTCATGCCCATGGCAAAGGTGACTTCAAACCCGGCGGCGATCAGCAGAAACAGCCAGGCCATTTAGAACTCCCTGGCCAGCGCCAATAGGCGCTGCTCGGCCTCGGCGGCGGAGATCTGGAACGTACGCGCCTCGGACTCCTCGCCCTCGGCGGCCACTACGGTGATGTCGGTGATACCGATGAATCCCAGTGCGGTGCGCAGCAACGGATCGGCATGGTTCATGGCTTCCAGCGCACCACCGGGACCGAAACCGAAGCCGCCGCGACTGGTGACTATCAAGGCTTTTTTGCCCTGTACCAGCGGTTCGTATTGGGCCACGCCATTGTCCAGGGTGTGATTGAACGTCAGCCCGAGCCGCACAATCTGATCGATCCAGGCCTTGAGGCCGCTGGGTACGCTGAAGTTGTGCATCGGCGTGGAAATCACCAGCAGATCATGTCCGAGCAACTCGCCCACCAACTCATCGCTGAAGGCCAGATCCGCCTGCATCGACAGCGGTCGCGCATCGGGTTCGGAGTAAAACGCGGCGGCCACGAAAGCTTCGTTGACCGGTGGAATCAGCGCCCGCCCGACTTCGCGGCGAGTCAATGTGGACTGCGGATTTCGGGCTCGCCAGGCTGCAAAAAACACTTCGGCCAAACGGCGTGAGTGGGAGCGATCGCCACGGGGGCTGGCGTGAACGGCAAGAATTGTACTCATCTGAATCTCCTTGGGATTAAACTCAAACGGCTTGTGGCTTGCAGCTTGAAGCTCCCAGCCAAGCGCTTCAAATGAGCAGAAATCAGTCGGGATGAATTCATTTCATCCATGGAGAATTGAATGTTTGCCTCACTGCCGCTGACCGCCCTGCGCGCGTTCGAATCCGCCTCGCGCCTGTTGAGCTTCAAGGCTGCAGCCGAAGAACTCTCGGTGACGCCGACGGCGGTATCGCATCAGATTCGCTCACTGGAAACCTGGCTCGGCGTGCCACTGTTCGAGCGTTTGCCACGGCAAGTGCGCCTGACCGAGGGCGGGGAGCGGTTATTTCACAGCCTRCACGGCGCCTTTCTGGACGTGGCACAAAGCGTCGACACCCTGCGCCCGCAACGCAGTGGCGCCAACCTGACGATCTCCACCACCGCAGCGTTCGCGGCCTTGTGGCTGGTGCCGCGCCTTGGGCGCTTTTACGCGCGCCACCCCACCATCAGCCTGCGCCTGGACACCCATTGCGAAGTCATCGATTTGCATCAGGACGCCAGTGTCGATCTGGTGCTGCGCTACAGCCTCGACACCTACCCGAACCTGTATGGGCAGTGCCTGTTCGATGAGACCTTCGGGGTGTATGGCTCGCCCGAGCAAGTCGCGCTGGCCGCCACTCACACGCCGACGCTGATCAGCGTGCACTGGCACAACTCCAAGCTGTACGCCCACGGCTGGGAGGCCTGGTGCGCGCAGTCAGGCGAGTCATGGTTGGCGGGCACACTGGCGGTCCGGGAATACGACGAGGAGCATTACGCCTTGCAAGCGGCTATCGCCGGTCAAGGCCTGGTGCTGGCGAGCAATATTCTGGCGTCGGAAAGCGTGGCCAGCGGTTTGCTGGCGCCTTATCGCGGCGAGATTCAGGTCGATGGCGCCGGCTATAGCGCGTTGTGCGTGCCGGGGCGCGAGCGACATCCGCCGGTCCGGGCATTTTTTGCGTGGTTGCGTGAGGAGGCTTTGCTGTCCGGGCATACACTCTGAAAGATTTGTTGCGCCTGACACACCGCCCTCGCGGGCAAGCCCGCTCCCACAAGAACAGCGCGGCACCTGTGAGAGCGGCGGTGCGACGGTTCGACTTACCCGCGATGGCGTCTTTATAGACGCCGCAGTCACTTAGTGGGTTTGACTGTCACCGGCGCCTTCCCCGCCTTCATCTGCTCCAGCAACGGTGCACATTGATTCGGCTCACCACCACTGGGCGCTATCAGCGCCAGCAAACCCGCCGCCGGCGCCGCAATCACGCCCAACGCCACCATCCCCGCCCCGCGCAGCATCAGCGGCACGGCTTTCACACCGGCATCCGGCTTGATGAACTTGCCCCGCACGTACAGTGGCGAGCGCAGTGAAATCAAGCGCCAGCCCTTCGACTCCGGCGTGATGGTCAGGTCCAGTTGTTCGGTTGCCATATTCACGGTGCCATCGATGTAGACGATCGCATTCTCGGTATCGAAGACGAACAGGCGCGTGGTCGCCAGCCCGGTCTTGATATCGAAATCGGCCGCCGCGCAATTGATCTTCACTTCCTTGTCGCCAAAAATTTTGCCGACCACATAGTTACCGACATTGAGCCCGGCCAGTTCCATCAACTCGCGGCTGATTGCGCCGTCGTTGATGAGCATTTTCAGAGTGCCGTTGGCGCTGCCCAACAGCTTGGCCACCGAGTTGCCGCGTCCCGAAATATCGGCATCGCCATTGAGTTCGCCGAAACTGGTCTTCATGGGTTCAAAAGTCGGGAACAGTTGCTTGAGCTTGAATTTGCGCGCGGTAAGTTTGGCTTGACCCTCCAGTGGTTCGGTCCGGCCATTCAAGCGAATCTGCGCCTCCAGATTGCCGCCCGCCACACCAAAGCGCAGGGGTTCGAGGCTGAGCACGCCGTCGGTCAGTACCAAGTGCGTAAACAGGTCGTTGATCGGCAGTCTTTCGCTGTGGATGATGCGCTTACCGGTGAATTCGACATCCGCGTCCATGGCACGCCAGCGTTCAGTCTTGAACTCCTCGACCGGCAACACTTTGTCCGCCGGCTGCTTGCTGTCGCCGCCACGGGCCTGTTGCTTGGCATTGGAGTCGGCGCCGATCAGCGGCGCCAGGTCAGCGAACAACAGTTGCTCGGAAAGTAATGAACCACTGAGTTTCGGTCTTGGCTGACTGGCGACGTAAGTCAGGCTGCCGTGAATGTCACTCTCGCCGATCTTGCCGTTGAACGCTTCATAGCGGAACACCGCGCCGCTGGGCTCATGCAGCTTGGCAATCAAGTGCCCGTCGGTTGAGTACGGCGACGTATCCGGCAGTATCACACCGGTCAGCGGATAGAGATTACCCAGGCTGGTGCCGGCCAGTTTCAGCCTCAAGTCCAGCGCGCCAAGGTTCAGGGGATCGGTCAGGATGCCGGCCAGCTCGACGCTGGTATCGGCAATTTTCACCTGGGCTTGCAGCGGAAACGGCTTGGTCGCGTCCTGCAGCGCCAACAACCCGCCGATCTTGCCGGAGCCTTCAAGTTTCTGCCCGTGGTATTGGCCTTTGACCTTGAGGGCGAATGCGTAATCCTGTGGCGCACCACTCTTTTCCAGCGCGGTTTTCGCCGCTTTTTCACCGACGATGTCGCTGAACGGAATCGGTTTGCCCAGCGGGTCGATGAGTATGTCGAGTTGAGTCTTCAGGTTCTGATCGTCAAGGATGACATGGCCCTTGTCGAAGCCAATGGCTCCAATGTCGACCACCCAGTTCGACGGTTCGGCGTCGGGGTCTTTCGGATCGAATTTGAATGTCCAGTTGGCGCGGCCATCAGCCAGACGCTGAAGGTCGGCGTTCGGTTCGGTCAGGTCGATGCGCGGGATCACCACTCGCTGAGCCAGCAAGGCCAGCGGCGAAATTCGCAGCTCTACGCGTTTGAGGGTGACCATCTGCGGTTGCTTCAACCAGTCCGGGTTGCCCAGGCTCAAGTCTTCGGCCACCACATGCGGCCATGGCACCCAGGCCCGCCAGCCGCCCTCGTCAGGCTCGCGCTGCCAGATCACCGCGAGGTTGCCATTGATGGCGAACGGACGGTGCAGCTCTTCGGAGACTTTGGTGTTGATCGTGGGTTTGATCCGGTTCCAGTCGAAAAACACGATGATCAAAACGAGTACTGCCAGCAGAACAACCAGGCTGGAAAAGGCCCAGGCAAAGATTTTTGGGGTGCGCGTCATTGCACAGGACTCCTTAGTACGACTGCGCGCCCCTACTGCGACGCACGTGTGAAACGTTAGGCCAAAACCGACCTGGCATGACACCTAGGACTGGGAAAAAGCGTGCAGGTTTAACCGAAACGCCCATTAACGTTCAAATAATCGGTCGGGGGCACCTTGGTCACTTCAGGCAGCGTTACCGACCCGCACTTTTGTGCGGCGCGAGCGAGTCGAAACTACCCGTTCCAGGGCAAAAATACTCGCTGAAAACGCCCGTTTTAGAGGCTTGCAGCAGAACAATCAATTCCGTTGATTATTACCATTGCGTTTATGAACTTTGATATCGATTTTTCGAGAGTAGCATTGCCCTCGTACCCACTTTATCGCCCCCCCAAGGAGCAACCCATCATGAAACGCCAACTACTGCTTAGCCTGACCCTCTCGATGCTAGCCAGCACTGCATTCGCTCTGCCAGCCCCTGATCAGGCAACTCCGCAAATCAAAGACAGCCACTCGGTGTTCAGCCAAACCGTCGCTGCAGACGGTTCCGATCGTACTCCACAAGGCCAAACCCTGGCCGCAGACGGCTCTGACCGTACTCCACAAGGCCAGACTCTCGCTGAAGGCGGTTCCGACCGTACCCCACAAGGTCAAACCCTTGCCGAAGGCGGTGGTGACCGTGTGATCGAACGCAACAGCGCTACGAGCTAAGCCCTATGGCCGCCCTGAGAATAAGCCCAATCCCCGGATTGGGCTTTTGACTTATAGAGCGCTGCATTTCCCCGCCTGATCCCCCGATAGTCGTTCGACGCCAGCGAAGCCGATTTGCTAGAGTGCGCCGCTGTCCTGTCCAGAAAACACCCTTGCGATGCTGCCCCGCGCCGAACAGAAACAACAAACCCGCAACGCCCTGATGGACGCTGCTCGCCATCTGATGGAATGCGGCCGAGGATTCGGCAGCCTCAGCCTGCGCGAAGTTGCCAAAACCGCCGGCATCGTACCCACCGGTTTCTACCGACATTTCACCGATATGGATGAACTGGGCCTGGCGCTGGTGTGCGAAGTCGGTCAGACCTTCCGCGAAACCATTCGCCTGGTGCGCCACAACGAATTCGTCATGGGCGGCATCATTGATGCGTCGGTGCGGATCTTTCTCGACGTGGTCAGCGCCAATCGCTCGCAGTTTCTGTTTCTTGCCCGCGAGCAGTACGGCGGATCTTTGCCGGTACGGCTGGCGATTGGGCGATTGCGTGAAGACATCAGCTCCGATTTGGCGGCTGACTTGTCCTTGATGCCCAAGCTGCAACACCTCGGCATCGCTGACTTGAGTGTGATGGCTGATCTGATCGTTAAAAGTGTGTTCGCGACCCTTCCCGACATTATTGACCCGCCGGCCGAGGCGCTCCCCGAGCATTTGACGCCTCAGGCGAAGATCACTCAGCAACTGCGCTTCATCTTTATCGGCCTCAAACATTGGCAAGGTTTGGGCAGCACCGAGTAGCAAATCCCACATTGGTGCATGGAAAATCCACATGCACCAAACTGATCCAAAATCCTGCAACACACCAATTCCCCCGCTAAGCTCCGACAGGCATTTCCTACATATCGCCCGATTGGCAAGCCCCTTGCTCTAGCCTGAGCATTGTCCATTGCTGGAAGCCTTCCGATGCTGGTGATTCATCGCAGAATCGACCCTCGACCCGTCTGGGCCGCCGAATTGCTCCTGACCTTCGAGGCCCGGAGTAAAAGCCGTTTGCGCTGTTTCAGTGCCGAAGGTGAAGACGTCGGGTTGTTTTTGGAGCGCGGGCAGCCGCCTCTGTATGACGGCGAATGCCTGCAAGCCGAAGACGGACGCATCGTGCGTGTCTGCGCCCGCCCCGAACAGTTACTGCACGTCACCTGTGCCAATGCCTTCGAACTGACACGTGCCGCGTATCACTTGGGCAACCGTCATGTCGCCCTGCAGATCGGTGATGGCTGGCTACGCCTGCTCGACGACTACGTGCTCAAAGCCATGCTCGAACAGCTGGAGGCCAAGGTCGAAAACATCGAAGCCCCGTTCCAGCCGGAACACGGTGCCTACGGTGGCGGCCATCACCATTCGCGGCACGGCGACGAAGACTTCAACTACCCGCCGAAACTGCATCAGTTCGGCGTCCGTTTATGAACCCGGCCTGGGCGCTGCTGCGCCTGGCCAGCCCGCAATTGCCGATTGGCGGCTACAGCTATTCCCAAGGCCTGGAAATGGCCGTGGAAAACGGTCGAGTGTGCGATTCGGACAGCGCACGACGCTGGATCAGCGATCAATTGCTGCTGAACCTGGCAAGGTTCGAAGCGCCGCTGTTGCTCGCCCATTGCGTAGCTGCCTTTGATGAAAACTGGGCCGAGTTGCTGCAACGCTGCGAAGAACATCGCGCCAGTCGGGAAACCCGCGAGCTGCACCAGGAAAGCCGCCAGATGGGTTATTCGTTGCAGCAACTGCTCAATGGCTTACCAGAGCTGGATGCGCCCGCCCGCGCCTTCCTCGATCAACGCCCTGAACCGCACTTGGCCCTCGGCTGGGCGCTGGCCGCCCGAGCTTGGGGGATCAGTCCGCAGGATGCGTTGGCCGCGTGGCTCTGGAGCTGGCTGGAAAACCAATTGGCGGTGCTGATGAAAACCTTGCCGCTGGGCCAGCAAGCCGCGCAACGCCTGACCAGCGAACTGCTGCCGCTGCTGCAACAAGTGCAGCAAGACGCCAGCCGAATCAACCCCGAACACTATGGCAGCGTCGCGTTTGGCCTGTCCTTGGCTTGCATGGCCCATGAGCGCCAGTACAGCCGTCTGTTCCGTTCCTAGGGCCTTTTAATTTGGAGAACCACATGAACACACAACCCCTGCGCGTCGGCATCGGCGGCCCGGTCGGCTCCGGTAAAACCGCTCTGACGTTGGCCCTGTGCCTGGCCCTGCGCGAGCGCTACAACCTCGCCGTCGTCACCAACGACATCTACACCCGCGAAGACGCCGACTTTCTGGTACGCAACGAAGCCCTGGCGCCCGAGCGAATCATCGGTGTGGAAACCGGCGGCTGCCCGCACACGGCCATCCGCGAAGACGCCTCGATCAATCTCGAAGCCGTGGATCAACTGAACCGCCGTTTTCCTGGGCTGGACCTGATTCTGGTGGAGTCCGGAGGCGACAATCTGTCAGCGACGTTCAGCCCGGAATTATCCGACCTGACCATCTACGTGATCGACGTTTCCGCCGGCGACAAACTGCCGCGTAAGGGCGGTCCCGGCATCTGTAAATCCGATTTGTTGGTGATCAACAAGGTCGACCTCGCACCGCTGGTAGGGGCATCGCTGGAGATGATGGACAGCGACACCAAGCGTATGCGCAACGGCAAACCGTTTGTCTTCAGCAACCAGAAAACCGGTCTCGGACTGGAGGAAATCATCGCCTTCATCGAACGCCAGGGCCTGCTGACAGCGGCCTGATCACGACTTATCAACAAGGAAGCTTACCCATGACACTGAAACGCATACTGGGCGCCGTGGCCCTGCTACTTACTCCGGCCATCGCTTTCGCCCATCCGGGTCATGGCGACAACGGCTTGATCGCCGGTATCAGCCACCCGCTTGGCGGCCTCGATCACTTGCTGGCCATGGTTGCGGTCGGCCTGTGGGCGGCACAGCAAAAAGGCACCGCGCGTTGGGCGCTGCCGTGCACGTTTGTCGGCACCATGCTGATCGGCGGGTTGCTGGGGTTTGAAGGGCTGAACCTGCCGGCTTTGGAAGGCGGGATTGCGGCTTCGGTGCTCGCGCTGGGCCTGGCGGTGGCGCTGGCGGTACGTCCGCCTTTGAGCGTGGCTATGGGGACGACGGCGCTGTTTGCACTGTTCCATGGTGTGGCGCACGGGTTGGAGTTGCCGGACATGTCGAGCCCTTGGGCGTATGCGGCCGGGTTTGTGGCGGCGACGGCGGCGTTGCATGGGTTGGGTTATGCGGTTGTTCGTGTGCTACCTCGAGCGGCGGCGCCGTTGGTTCGACTGGTGGGTGCGGCGTCGGCGGCAACTGGCGTGTGGTTGTTGGCCGGCTGATTTTGATCGTTCCCACGCTCTGCGTGGGAATGCAGCCCGGGACGCTCTGCGTCCCAAGAGCCAAACGCGGAGCGTCCGATGAGGCATTCCCACGCTGAGCGTGGGAACGATCAAAGCGCTCACTCTGCTAACATGTCGCGCAATCAACCCTGCCGTGACGACGCCAGCCAATGCCGCCTGTTTCCCGCTCCGCCTCCCTGCCTGAATTGACCGCCCTGTTCGCCTCGGTGCAACAGCACTTCCAGGACGTGATCGTGCCGCTCTGGCAAGGACCCGGCTGGAATGCCGACATGGCACTGCCCTATGAAGCACTGGACGCGGAACATCAACCGCTGGCGCCTCAACGCTACCGGGCCATGGCCTGCGCACGGCAGCTGTATCTGTTTTCCAGCCTGATCGGCCAGGTGCCGGGCGCCGAAGAACGTGCCGCCGCGTTGTTCCGTTCCCTGCAGCAGAACTTCCATGATGCCGAGCACGGCGGCTGGCACTACAGCATCGACCCGCAAGGCGCGCCACTCGATCAGCGCAAAGACCTCTACACCCACGCGTTCATCCTGTTCGCCTGCGCCCATTACTGGGACAAGGTTCGCGAGCCGCTGGTGGAATCGGTGCTCAATGCAGCGCTGGAAGTGATCGCTCAGCAATTCGCGACAGGCGACGGCCTGTACGAAGCCAGCCTGGACCGTGACTGGTCATCGCTCGACTCAGGGCCGCTGCAAAATCCCCTGATGCACTTGGCCGAAGCCTTCCTCGCCACATTGTCGGTGCGCGAAGACATCGCCGTGCAGCGCGCGCTCGTTGCGTTATGCACAGCCATGCAAAAGCGCTTCATCGACCCGCAACAGAGCGTGTTGATGGAGAAACCGCTAGGAGCTGTGGATAACTGGTTTGAACCGGGGCATCAGTTCGAGTGGTATTTCCTGCTGGAGTCTTCGCCGTTGCTGCGCGACTCAACGCTGCATGTTTCGCTTGAGCGTGCGTTTGCGCTCACCGAGCAACTGGGTGTTGATCCACAAACCGGTGCGGTTGCGGCGATGCTTGATCTGGATGGTGCTGCAAAAGATGCCACCCAGCGCATATGGGCTCAGGCTGAATACCTGCGCGCCCTGACCTTGCGGCCAAACAGCGAGGCTTCTGTGCAGCGCCAGCTTCAGGCGCTACAGCAGCGCTTTCTGCATGCGGGCGGTTGGTATGAGTGTCGCGATGAACAAGGCGAGGTCAGCCGCAAGGACATGCCGTCGACGACGCCTTATCACTTGGCAACCTGCTATCGCGGGCTGGCCGATTATCTCGGCTAACTGACAAATAGCTTTCGCGAGCAGGCTCGCTYCCACAGTTCAGCGCAATCCCTGTGGRAGCGAGCCTGCTCGCGAATGGCCGTTACACTGATTTACGTTCGATAGAAAAACCAGCCCAGGTCTGACTCACCGGCATCAACTCAAGGCTGTTGATGTTGATGTGCGCCGGCGCGTTTAGCACCCAGAAAATGGTCTCGGCGATGTCTTGCGGCTGGATCGGCTCAGCCCCCGCGTACGTCGCGTTGTAACGCTCCTGGTCACCGGCGAAACGCACCAGCGAGAACTCGCTTTCACACAAGCCCGGCTCGATGTTGCTGACACGCACGCCTGTGCCTTGCAGGTCGCAACGCAGGTTCAGCGAAAACTGTTTAACGAATGCCTTGCTCGCCCCATACACGTGGCTGCCCGGGTACGGATAATTGCCGGCGATGGAGCCGAGGTTAACGATGCCGGCGCCACGGCCATGGGCAATCAGGCGCGGCAGCAGCAAACGGGTGCTGTACATCAGGCCTTTGATGTTGGTATCAACCATGGTGTCCCAATCGTCGAGATCGCACTTCGGTGCCGGGTCCACACCGAGTGCCAGGCCGGCGTTGTTGATCAGCCCGCGCAGCTTGGCGAAGGACGGTGGCAGGTTGGCAATCGCCTCCTCCATGGCTTTGCGATCACGCACGTCGAGCACCAGGCCATGCACCTCGGTCTGCTTCGACAACTCGGCGCACAGGGCATTGAGGCGCTCTTCACGACGGCCTGTCAGCACCAGTTTCCAGCCAGCCTCGGCAAAGCGACGGGCACAGGCTTCACCAAAACCGGAGGTCGCGCCGGTAATAAACAGGGTGTTGGACATCGTGTTCTCCTTGCTTCGGCTGACGGGCAGCCCTTGGAATAGAAAGTCAGCTGGCAGCATGCCCGGCCTTGCTCACAGCGGCAACCATCACAAGATGCTGTGCAAAAAACAACCAACCCTGTTAACACCATACGCCCCGTGGCTTACAGCCATGTACGCGCACGTTATCCACAGGCCGGTCCACAGTTTCCGGGGGCAAGTGGAAATGCTGGAGGCCGCTGTGTACAAGGCTTTGCGAGGAGTTTGGAAAGTTTTTCGCTTGACCCTCGCAGGCTCGCGGTGTAGCCCAAGGCATTTTGCACGATTGCACCAGCAACCCAGCGATGGCGCCAAGCCAGTAACGACGGCCCTTAGCCGAGTCTTTCCAGAGTTTAACCACAGACTTATCCACAGGCCTATCCTGCCCCTTTCACCCTCCTTTGGCCTCCAATAAAAAGGTTGACAACGCCATCCTCCAGCCCTGCAAAAACACCTGATCAAAAAACAACCACATCGCTGCAAGCCACGTATTTAAAGGCGTCTAGCCAGCTACTCCCACGTTATTCACAGCCAGCTCCACAGCAAACGGGGACAAGTCAAAACAGTGAAAAAACAACTATTTACAGCGGCTTTATGTCGCGCTTTGAGAGCTTGTGAATATTGTTTTCCACAATTTCAAGAAAGCACGCGGCGCTCCCCTGAGCCAGTCGGTTGCCCTACAGGGAATGGTGATGAATTGGGAATCGATCAGGAGGCGATTTACATCCGCCATCCTGATTACATCCGGGATGACGAAGGCTTCATGGGGGATATCGCTGGCCAGCAATCGATTGCTTGAGAACCAGGCCAGCGAAAAAGCTCAACCAACTCTGTCCGTCCAACTAACCGAACTCAAAACGGTAATAACGCTCGCCGGCATTAAAACACCGACAAGCGCCTCAGGTTTAGACGACATCACTCAGAACAGTTTCTTAATTTCCTCTGTAAAACTGGAAACTTTTTTCTCTGGGTTCTTTGTACACCGCTTTACATATTCAGGAAGAATTTCTGTTTTAAGTTTTTCTTTAGTGAACGACCCCCCATTTGAATTGATATTTTCGTCGACTGAATACCATAGTGCAATTGTGGCCTGGGATAGCGGAGGCGTTACAAGGAACTCCTTGCACGTCATATCATCGGGATTAGCCGACGCGGCATAAACACCGCTGACGGATGCGAGCATCACGCTAGCAAGGGCCATTTTGCAAAAAAACCTATGAGTCATTTTAAGCGTCTCCACAGACTTGGATAACACCTCTCTATATAAGAGGCCATATCATGCATTGATTTGCGCTAAAAAAGAACTTAAGCGTAGCGTTATTACAAGCACACGCCGGGTAAGTATAGACGCTTTCCCGCAGTGTCAAGTCTATTTTTAGTACATAACTATGGCACCTACAACAACCAATAGCGGTTGCAATTAATATTGCAACTTTTTACAGTGAATTATAGCCAGTTTATAATTTAACTCTCTGATATCAGATTTGCGCGGACCAGCGCCTGAACACTTGAAACTCAACCAATACTTCTCTTTCCACATAAAAAAACCCCGGCGATTGCGCGCCAGGGCTTTTGTTTAACAACGCAGACTCAATGACCGCCGAGATAAGCGTTACGCACTTCTTCATTCACCAGCAGCTCCTTGCCGGTGCCTGTGAGGCGAATCTCACCGTTGACCATCACGTACGCCCGGTCCGACAACCTGAGGGCGTGGTTGGCGTTCTGCTCCACCAGGAAGATCGTCATGCCGGTCTTGGCCAGCTCCCGCAGGGTCGCGAAGATCTGTTTCACCACAATCGGCGCCAACCCCAGGCTCGGCTCGTCAAGCAACAGCAACTTGGGCCGGCTCATCAACGCACGTGCGATGGCGAGCATTTGCTGTTCGCCACCGGACATGGTCATCGCCCGCTGGGTGCGCCGCTCTTCAAGTCGCGGGAACAACTCGAACATGCGTTGCATGTCTTCCTTGGCGTACTTGTCACCGATGGGAATGGTGCCCATCAGCAGGTTTTCCTCGACGGTCATGTCGGGGAACACCCGCCGGCCTTCCGGCGATTGTGCGATGCCATTGGACGCGATGTAGTGCGATGACTTGTGCGTAATGTCCACGCCCTGATAGATGATCTGCCCGTCAGCCGCGCGTGGCTGGCCGAAGATCGACATCAGCAGGGTCGACTTGCCCGCACCGTTGGAGCCGATCAGGCTGACCGTTTCACCTTCATTGATGTGCAGAGAGACTTTCTTCAGGGCCTGGATCGGCCCGTAAAACACATCCAGTTCCTTGAGTTCGAGGATGGGTTGCGTCATACCACTTCCTCCTCGTCAGCACCCAGGTAGGCTGCAATCACTTTCGGGTCGTTACGGATAGCGTCGGGACCGCCCTCGGCGATGACGATGCCGTGGTCCAGCACCACGATGTGGTCGGAAATACTCATTACCATGCCCATGTCGTGTTCGATCAGCACCACGGTCAGATCGTGCTCGTCACGCAGCAGCCGGATCATCGCGCTCAGCGCTTCGGTTTCCTGAGGGTTGAGGCCGGCGGCCGGTTCGTCGAGGCAGATGATCTGCGGACGGGTACACATGGCCCGGGCAATTTCCAGACGGCGCTGTTGGCCGTAGGACAGTTCACCGGCCAGGCGGTTGGCGCAATCCACCAGGTCCACCACTTCCAGCCAGTAGAAGGCGTGGTCCAGTGCATCGCTTTCAGCCTTGCGGTAGCCCTTGGTATTGAGGATGCCCGCCAGCATGCTGCGGTTGACCCACATGTGCTGGGCCACCAGCAGGTTTTCCAGCACCGACATTTCCTTGAACAGGCGAATGTTCTGGAAGGTCCGCGCCAAACCGGCACGGTTCACCAGGTGGGTGCCGCCGAATGCCTTGTAGAACAGCCGACTGGCGAAGGATTTCGGCGAAACGAAATCGGTCGGTTTGAACGATTCGCCCAGTAATTTGATGACGTTGGTCTGTTGCCCACGGATGTTGAGTTCGATCTTGCCGCCCGAGGCCTTGTAGAACCCGGTCAGGCAGTTGAACACCGTGGTCTTGCCGGCGCCGTTGGGGCCGATCAGGGCGAAGATCGAGTTGCGGTGCACTTTCAGGCTGACATCGCTCAGCGCCTTGATGCCGCCAAAGTGCATCATCAGCTTCTCGACCGAGAGTACGACTTCGCTCATGGCGCTACTCCTTTACGCGGGGTCACACCGGTACGGCTGATCCGAATCAGGCCGCGCGGTCGCCAGATCATCATCAACACCATCAGGATGCCGAACAGCAGTACGCGGTATTCCGCGAAGCCTCGCAGCAGTTCCGGGGCGACAGTCAGCACGAAGGCTGCAATCACCACGCCGATGGTCGAGCCCATGCCGCCGAGTACCACGATGGCAAGGATCAGGGCCGATTCGAAGAAGGTAAACGACGTCGGGTTGACGAAACCCTGGTAGGTGGCAAAGAACACGCCAGCCAGGCCTGCCGTCGATGCGCCGATGGTGAACGCAGAGAGCTTCACCAGCACGTGGTTCAGGCCCATGGAGCGGCAGGCGATTTCGTCTTCACGCAAGGCTTCCCAGGCCCGGCCGACGGGCATGCGGGTCAAGCGATGCTTGATGTACAACACGGCCAGCACAACCATGAACAACACGGCGTAAATGAAGTAATACTTCACGTCCGGGTTGTAGGCGATGCCGAAGTACTCGTGGAATGGCACGCCACCGTCTTTCGCCCGCTTGCCGAATTCCAGACCGAAGAACGTTGGCAGCGGGGCCGCCATGCCGTTCGGACCACCGGTAAACGACAGCCAGTTGTTGAGGATCAAGCGGATGATTTCACCGAAGCCCAGGGTCACGATCGCCAGGTAGTCAYCGTGCAGACGCAACACCGGGAAGCCGAGGATGCAGCCGGCAAGACCGGCGGTAATTGCCGCCAGCGGCAGCACCGTCCAGAAGCCCAGGCCGAGATACTGGTAACCAAGCGCCAGGCCATAGGCGCCGATGGCGTAGAACGCCACGTAACCCAGGTCGAGCAGGCCGGCCAGGCCGACCACGATGTTCAGGCCCAAACCTAGCAGCACGTAGATCAACCCAAGGATGACCACGCCCAACAGGTAGGAGTTGGAGAAAAACGGAAACACCACGGCAATGACGATCATCAGCGGGATGATCCAGCGCAACCGGGATTTGTAATCGGGCGGCAGCACATGAACCCCGGAGCCGGTGGTTTCAAACCCTTCGAGGATTCTCAGGCCCTTGGGGGTTTGCAGGAACAGGCTCAGGGCGAAGCGACCGGCCATGACGATGGCAACAATCCAGGCCACTCGGGTCGTTTCCAGGTTGAAACCGTAGCCATCGAGTACGACACCGACTATCGGCCCGAACACGATCAGGGCAATGAGGCCGGCAAGAATCGCGTCAACCAGACTTTTTTTGATATCAATGGTTTTTTTAGTGGTTGAAGACATCGCTTACACCTTCGACACAAGAGGACGGCCGAGCAGGCCTTGAGGCCGAAAGACCAGAACGAGAACCAGCAACGAGAAGCTGAAAACGTCTTTGTAGTCGGAGTTGACCAGACCGGAAAACAGCGACTCGGAAATCCCGAGAATGATCCCGCCAAGCATCGCCCCAGGCAGAGAGCCGATCCCGCCGAGTACAGCAGCGGTGAACGCCTTGATCCCGATGATGAAGCCGGCATAGAAGTCGAATGTGCCGTAGTTCATGGTGATCAGCACGCCGGCCAGGGCCGCCATCGCCGCACCGATGATGAACACGTAGGAAATCACCCGATCGGTATTGATCCCCAGGATCGAAGCCATCTTGCGGTCTTGCTGGGTGGCGCGGCACATGCGGCCGAGCTTGGTGTACTTGATGATGTAGGTGAGCAGGGCCATCCCGGCAAACGCTGCGACCAGGATGAAGACCTTGGTGTAGGTCAACTGCACAAAACCCGAGCCGATATCGACGCGCCAGGCACCCGTCAGCAAGGTGGGAACACCCTGTTGCTTCGCACCCTGGGCGATCTGTGCATAGTTTTGCAGGATCAGCGAAATACCGATGGCGCTGATCAGCGGTGCAAGTCGGGTGGAGTTACGCAGGGGTTTGTAGGCGACGCGCTCGATGACCCAGCCATACACCGCCGTGACGACGATGGTGAAGATCAATGTGCCGAGCATCAGCAGCGGGAAAGATTCGATACCGAAGTAAGCCAGCAGAGCCAGACTGATTGCCGCCAGGTAAGCAGAAATCATGTAAACCTCGCCGTGGGCGAAGTTGATCATGCCGATGATGCCATAGACCATTGTGTAGCCGATGGCGATCAGGCCATAGACCGACCCGAGGGTCAGGCCGTTGACCAGTTGCTGCAGGAAAATACCATCCATAACGCAATCTCACGCAATGAGAACCTGCACACCTGTGGGTGTGCGGTTCTTCTAGAAAAATACAGATGTACGTCGGAGCGATTTCAGACACGATCAGTCAGGCCACCACCGCCCCCTGTAGGAGCTGGCTTGCCAGCGATAGCGGATGAACATTCGACAAAGTTGTCGCCTTTCAGTCCGTCATCGCGAGCAGGCTCGCTCCCACATAGAGCAACTGTGGGGGTCAGCTGATCGAGTCAGCCCTTACTTCTGTTTTTCCAGCTGGTGGTATTTGCCGTCCTTGTCCCACTGGTAAACCACGTAGTCGGACACTTTCAGGTCGCCCTTGCCGTCCCAGGTCTTCTCGCCCATGACGGTTTTGACCGGGTTTTTCTTCAGCCACGCAGCCGCTTCTTCGCCCTTGTTGGACTTGGCGCCATTGAAGGCTGCAGCCAGCGCCTGTACCGAAGCGTAAGCGTACAGGGTGTAGCCTTCAGGCTCGGTACCGGCCTTGCGGAATGCGTCTACCACGGCCTTGCTTTCTGGCAGCAGGCGTGGGTCGGCGCCGAAGGTCATCAGCACGCCGTCGACGAATTGCGGACCGCCAGCGGTGGTCACCAGTTCGTCGGTCACGATGCCGTCATCGGACATGAATTTGACGTCTTTCAGACCTTGTTCACGCAGTTGACGAACCAGAGGACCGGCTTCCGGGTGCAGGCCACCGAAGTAGACGACATCGGCGCCAGCGCCGCGAATTTTGGTCACGATGGTGCTGAAGTCTTTTTCGCCACGGGTCAGGCCTTCATACAGCACTGGTGTTACGCCGCGCTTGACCAGTTGAGCCTTGGTGGCATCTGCCAGGCCTTGGCCGTAGGTGTCCTTGTCGTGCAGCACGACAACTTTCTTGCCCTTGAGCACGTCGACGATGTAGTCACCGGCCACGATGCCTTGCTGGTCATCGCGCCCGCACATACGGAACATGGCGCTCAGGCCACGCTCGGTAACGGCCGGGTTGGTGGAACCCGGGGTGATTGCGATGATGCCCGCTTCGTCGTAGATCTCGGATGCCGGGATGGTCGACGAGGAGCAGAAGTGACCGACCACGCCAGCGACTTTCTGGTTGGTCAGGTCCTTGGCGACCGTCACAGCCTGTTTCGGTTCGCAGGCGTCATCGCCCTTGACCAGTACGATTTTTTCCCCGTTTACGCCACCCGACGCGTTGACTGCGTCTGCTGCAGCCTGTGCACCCTTCATGTACTGCTCGCCAAATGCTGCGTTGGCGCCTGTCATCGGACCCGCCACACCGATTTTCACATCAGCTTGTGCAAACGCAGAAACACCCAACGCAGCTGCCACTGCGAGGGCCAGAAAGCCTTTCTTGTAAAACGTCTGGGACATGAGGTGGTGCTCCAAGGTTTTTTTTTAGTTGGCACTGCGATTTCTCTGAATGCTCAGAGCAAGGGCCGTGCCATCGGTTTTTTATTCTGAAAAAAGTCGCTGCCTTATTGTTTTTTCGACAATTTCGATCCCATTTTCATTGGGCGTGCAACCGTCTAAACCGCGGAAGGTGAAACCATTTATTTTTAAAGGCGCAACCCGCATGCGCCATCATTGCAACCGCGGCGTCAAACGACGTGCAACCAGCCTGTAACACCGTTCGTCACCGAAGTGCACACTGCTGGTGCGGGACTGCTACAACCCGCACCATCACAGGCTAGACGCTGCGCCGAAAAACGCCGCTTCCAGCAACAAATTTCAACAATCAGATAACGATCCGCAGGCACTGGCCTGCGTGATACAGCGAAAACCCGGCCTCGTACAAACAGCTGCGCAGCCCTACCCCCGCCAATGGCTGCATGGGGGCAAAAGGTATCGGCAGTGCTTGAGGATTTCCGTTACACAAATAATCGGCAAAGGCTTTGCCGACTACTGTTCCTGTCGTCACACCTCGACCGTTGTAACCGGTGACTGCCACTAAACCGGGCGCCGGTTCGAACAGACGCATCAAATGATCGGGGGTGAACGCAATCCGCCCGGTCCAGGTGCATTCCCACTCCACCGGTTTGAGGTAGGGAAAATAGTGCTGCTGAACACGGTCGGCCCATGCCTTGAGGAACCAGGCCGGCTTCTGATTGCCATTACCGAGACTGCCGAGTAACAGTCGCCCGTCCTTGTCGCGACGAATGCTGCTGAGAACCTGGCGGGTGTCCCAGGAACCCTGGCCGCCGGGCAAAATCTGTTTCGCCGCGTCTTCGGTCAGCGGGACCGACGCCACTTGGTAGTAGTAACCGGGAAAGAAGTTGCGCCGCAGTTCCGTCCAGTCGCCTTCGGTGTAAGCGTTGGAAGCAATCACGACTTTCTCGGYCATGACCGAACCCTGAACGGTTTGCACCGACCAGCGTTGGCCCTGACGTTCGAGCCGGGTGACCGGGGAATGGTCGAACAGTTGGCCGCCCAGACCGATGGCCGCTTTGGCCAGCCCGGTGGTATAGCCCATCGGATTGAGGGTGCCAGCACGTCTATCGAGCAACGCTGCGGCGATTTTTTTAGTGCCCGTCGCCTGCTCGCAGGCGTGGCCGGTCAATAGCTCGACCGGCGCTCCGCGACGTTTCCATTGTTCTTCACGACTGCGCAAATCCGCTTCGCCACGGGCGTTATGCGCCATGTGCAGCGTGCCTTCGCGGCGTAACTGGCAATCGATGTTGTATTTGTCCACAAGGCTGAACACCAGGGAAGGTGCCGCGCCGAGCATGCGATTGAGCTGACTGCCCACCGCTTCGCCGAATCCGGCTTCGATGTCGTCCGGTGCGATCCACATGCCGGCATTGACCAAGCCGACATTGCGCCCCGAGCCACCATGGCCGGCGCGATGAGCTTCCAGTACACACACCGATTTACCTTGTTCCAGCAGATGCACCGCCGCCGACAGACCGGTGAAACCGGCACCGATGACGCAGACATCGACTGTCACTTCACCCTTGAGCGCCGCGTTGTCGGGCCTTTGCGGCGTCAGTTTTTCCCACAGACACTCTTCGCGTAACGGCATTGCACGCTCCTGTCGGAGCAGCTAAAAGCCCCAAGCTTCAAGCCGCAAGCCAGTTTGCTTGCAGCTTGAGGCTTGAAGCTTGGCGCTGCTTAATCGAATGTAATACCCTGAGCCAACGGCAGCTCCAACGAGTAGTTCACAGTGTTGGTCTGGCGACGCATGTACCCGCGCCATGCATCGGAGCCCGATTCACGACCACCGCCGGTTTCTTTCTCGCCACCAAACGCACCTCCGATTTCTGCGCCACTCGGGCCGATGTTGACGTTGGCGATGCCGCAGTCACTGCCCACCGCCGACATGAATTGCTCGGCTTCACGTACATCGGTAGTGAAGATGCAGGACGACAGGCCTTGTGGCACGGCGTTGTTCAGGCGCAGGGCTTCGTCGAAATCCTTGTAGCCGATCACGTACAGAATCGGTGCGAAGGTTTCGTGGCACACCACCTCGCTCTGCTCCGGCATTTCAACAATGGCCGGCGCGACGTAGTAAGCATTAGGAAATTTGTCTTCCAGTTGGCGCTTGCCACCGAATACGCGACCGCCTTCGCTCAAGGCCTGCTCCAGCGCGTCCTGCATGTTTTCGAAACTTTGTTTGTCGATCAGCGGGCCGATCAGGTTGCCTTCCAGCGGATGGCCGATGCGCACTTTGGAATAGGCGGCTTTCAGGCGGGTGACGATCTCTTCCTTCACCGATTCGTGCGCGATCAGGCGACGCAGCGTGGTGCAACGCTGACCGGCGGTGCCGACGGCGCTGAACAGGATGGCGCGAACGGCCATGTCCAGGTCGGCGCTTGGGCCGAGGATCATGGCGTTGTTGCCGCCCAGCTCCAGAATGCTACGGGCGAAACGCGCGGCAATTTTCGGCGCCACTTCGCGGCCCATGCGGGTGCTGCCGGTGGCGCTGATCAGTGCGACACGCGGGTCATCGACCAGCGCTTCGCCGGCATCGCGGCCGCCGATGATCACCTGGCTCAGGTGTGGCGGGGCATCGCTGAAGTATTTCAGAACGCGGTCGAACAGCGCCTGGCAGGCCAGCGCGGTCAGTGGGGTTTTCTCCGACGGCTTCCAGATCACCGGGTTACCGCACACCAGCGCCAGCGTGGTGTTCCAGGCCCAGACTGCGACCGGGAAGTTGAACGCACTGATGACGCCGACGACGCCCAGTGGGTGCCAGGTTTCGCGCATGTGGTGGCCAGGACGCTCGGAAGCGATGGTCAAGCCATACAACTGACGGGACAGGCCGACAGCGAAATCGCAGATGTCGATCATTTCCTGAACTTCACCCAAGCCTTCCTGGGTGATCTTGCCAGCTTCCCAGGACACCAACTCGCCGAGGTCGGCCTTGTATTCACGCAGGATGTCGCCCAGTTGGCGCACCAGTTCGCCACGGCGCGGCGCAGGGACCTTGCGCCACAGTTCGAACGCATGATCGGCACGACTGATGTGCTGCTCGACTTCAGCAGCTCCTTCCCAATTTACGGCAGCGATCTGGCTGCCATCGATTGGCGAATGCACCGGCACTTTGCCGTTCTGGTACAGGGCCGGGTTTACACCAAGACGATCAAGCAATGCGGCAACCATAGGTTACTCCTCAAGCAAAAAACACAAAGGGTGCAGCCGGAATCATCACGGCTGATCAGACCTGTAGTTTTAGCTCCCCGGAGGTTACCCAACAAACGACGATTAAGAGAGATATCATTCCGTTTATTCATGCTGCGAATTGCTGGTAAGAAAGAAACAAGAAAAAGGACAACCCATGCTGAATAAACGCTACCTGCCGTCGATCACAGCCCTGCAGTGTTTCGAGGCCGTAACCCGGCATTTGAGCTTCACCCGGGCCGCCGAAGAGCTGAACCTGACCCAGAGCGCCGTCAGTAAACAGGTCGCGCAACTTGAAGAATTGTTGCAACACTTGTTGTTCCGCCGCGTGCGCCGACGCCTGCAAATGACCCCGGCTGGTGATTTGTACCTGGTGGAAGTCCGAAAAATCCTCACCCAGGTCGAAATGTCGACCCATTACCTGCGCTCCTACGGCGGTGAAACCGAAGTCTTACGTGTTTCGACCCCACCGACTTTCGGCGCGCGCTGGCTGGTGCCCCGCCTGAAAGGCTGGCGCGTGCGTCATCCGTCGATCCATCTGGACCTGTGCAGCGAGCAGGAAGCCGACGATTTACTGCAAGGTCGCAGCGATCTGGCGTTCTACTTCGGCCAGGGCTCACGGCCCGGCACCGAATGCCTGAAGCTGTTTGGCGAAGAATTGGTGCCGGTTTGCGCACCGGGCAGCCTGCCCGGCACGCCGTTCACCGACCCGACGCAACTCACCGACCTGGTCCTGCTGCAAAACGCCTCCCGCCCCCAGGCCTGGCACGACTGGTTCGACAGTCAGGGCTACCACACCGAGCACAGCTACCACGGCCCGCGTTTTGAAACTTTTTACATGTGCATTCGCGCTGCTCAGGTCGGCTGCGGCGTGGCGCTGTTACCAAGGTTTCTGGTGGAAGAGGAATTGGCGGACGGCAAACTGGTCATACCGTGGAAGCACGCGATGCCCAGCACGGATGCCTATTACCTGGCGTATCCCGAGCATTCGGCGGAAGTGCCGAAGGTGCGGGATTTTGTGAAGTGGATGCTGGAACAGATTGATAGTCCGGATGGATCGCAATGTTGAGCCTTGGAAGGGAGTTAGCCTTGTAGCCATGGGGCACCGATTTCCAAGATCATTGTCCGCCTCACGAAATAACAAAGAGCCCGTCAATAACGCTGGTTTGCGCAAGACGTCCGCGCAGATCATCGTCAATGACGGGATCATCCATGCTGTATAGCCGTACCTTGCGATATGCATCGATTCGATTGATCTCCTGCCCCAGATATTCCCAAACCACGCGCGAACACGCGGGAGTGCGATGGTCCGCAGCAGAAACGCCCATTTTCAAGCCATTGAGTCGAGTAATGCAGCTTTTGAAGCTAGGAATAAGGATGGTTTGGCTGATTTCGTTGGACGTCAGCGATTCGTAATCAATGAGAAACAAACGATCCTGTAAGTGGTAGGCAACGCCCACATACCGATACTGCTCATACCCTTCCACGCCGACTATTTGTAAACGCTCATTTCGCTCGTACACGAAGTGTTGGTCTTCTTCATACATATACACCAGAGCGCAAATAATAGAACCAGGCTCCGTCATGGCATGGTAATACTCATAGTAGTACCCCGTGTAGGCTTTTAGTTGCAATGTGGATTTTTGCCGCAGGTGTTCAAGTATTCGTTCCGGTGCTGACACCTCCCGGGGAGGAATGACCAGCCTTGTCTTGCCACCAATAAGTTTGACAAATTGATCTGTCGGCAACCCAATTTCGAATTCCTCCACTCCAAAAAAATCACAAATCCGCTTCAAGTTAAAAGCTGTGGGAATACTATTCCCGCACAGGTATTTATTAAATTGCCCACGATTAATCCGAAGTTTCCTACAGACTTCAGCGACAGATCGGTAGTGACTACACAGCAGCCTTAAGTTAGCAGGTAGAAAATCTCGCATATTAATCCATCAAAACAGCGTCAGAAGGCGCAACCATAGCAGCTACTCGCATCACATTTAAGCAAGTTGCGAAATTGCGCATATTGATAGATGACTTGATATTACGGGGCCTGAAGGATTTCAGGATTTCGTACACCCTCGATTCGCCAGCACTCTTAAAACAGCAAGGAGCTTTGAATGCTTGACGTCATCAATGACTTTCTCTCTGGAAAGGTTTTGACACCTTTGGTTCTTGGACTTGGAACCTACTTCACCATCCGGTCACGATTTGTACAGCTTCGCTACTTCGTACACATGTTTTCTGTGTTACGTGGCAGTTCGCACACTGGCAACAACCACTTGAGTTCATTGCAGGCATTGACGCTCAGCTTGGCCGGACGGGTTGGAACCGGCAATATTGTGGGCGTCGGCATTGCCTTGAGCATGGGCGGACCCGGTGCAGTGTTCTGGATGTGGATGACCGCTCTTTTGGGGATGTCGAGCAGCTTTTTCGAATGCTCACTGGGCCAACTCTACAAGCGCTGCGATGCAAACGGTCAATATCGAGGGGGGCCGTCCTGGTACATCCAGCATGGTCTCGGCAAACGCTGGCTCGGTGTGGTTGCTGCACTCCTGCTGCTGGTGACTTTCGGGTTTGCCATCAATGGCCTTGAGTCTCATGCCGTATCGCACTCTCTCAACAATGCCCTTGGTTTATCGACGACGTGGTCCGGATTCACGCTGTCGTTGTTGTTGGGCATAGTGTTCGTGGGCGGTATAAAGCGAATCGCGGCGGTAGCCGATCTATTGGTTCCCCTTAAAGTTATCGCCTACATCGGCGTGACGCTTTACGTCATCGTGTTGCAAATCGACCAGGTCCCCGGCGTGCTGATCAGTATTGTGAAAAGCGCTTTCGGACTGGATCAGGCGTTTGGCGGGCTCATCGGCACTGCAATCATCATGGGGGTCAGGCGCGGTGTGTTCTCCAATGAAGCAGGCCTGGGCAGTGCGCCTAACGTCGCATCCACGGCGAAGATCTCCCATCCGGTGGCACAAGGCGTGGTGCAGGCGTTCAGCGTCTTCATCGATACCATCGTTATTTGCACCTGTACTGCGCTGATCATTTTGCTTTCCGGTTTTTATGCACCCGGTTTCGAAGGCGATGGCATTGCGCTGGCACAAAATTCGCTGGCTGCGGTGGTAGGTGATTGGGGCCGGATGTTTATCAGCGTGGTACTTGCACTGTTTGTGTTCACGGCAATGCTTTACAACTACTACCTGGGAGAAAACAGCTTACGGTTTATCATTGCCACCCCTCGTAAATCATTAATTGCGTACCGCGCATTAGTATTGATGCTGGTCTTTTGGGGTTCGGTCGAAGACCTCTCAACGGTGCTTGCTTTTGCCGACATCACCATGACACTGCTGGCCCTGGTCAACCTGATAGCGATGACATTGCTATTCAAAGTCTGCATGCGAATTCTGGGCGATTACGATGAACAACGTCGTGATGGCAACAAAACGCCCATTTTTGACTCAAGCAAGTTCAGCGATCTAGATCTCGATTTGAGGGCTTGGCCTGCGCTGACAGCTCCTCTTCCACCAATGAATCCTGCATGTGTGGATCGACCCATAGCTAAAGCACAGGTCGCGTAAATCCCGAATGAACTCTGAACCATTGCGCTCCTGCGATGGTTCAGCCCTTAAGCAACGCATTCGCACCATCATCATCATTAATAAAAACTACCCGCGCCCTCAACACACAAGCGCGTTAAAGGAGTTCGTCTGTGAATCGCTATCAACCTCTTAAAGCCAGCGCATCAAACAATCCAACTTTCTATATAGACACACATGCTGCACCGCACCTGTTATTTGAAGATGCTTGCTACAGAATACGCGCCGCCACCAGCCTTTTAGAGGCGCTAACTTCCGTAACTGTTAAGCATACTAATGATGCTGACTTTTTCCGCCTGATACTTCCTGCCTATTTATTGCTACAGGACGGTGTCGACGCGCTGGACCAAATCACATTTAAAGGACTGTAAAGCATGACCGGATCAGTGACCCATGAAATGATCAAGGCAGCAATGATCAAGGCAATTGAAATAGGGCTTGTTCCTCGTCACCCTTATCTTGATGGCTATGTAAAAAGTTGGGAGAGCCTAGCACTCGTCATCCAGGCGGCGCTTGAAGCAACGCCCAGTAATTGATGAACCATCGGCGTTTGCGTTTGATGGTGCCGGCAATAGTGATTAATCCACCATAAATGCAAAAAAAACTGGCAATTCACACCACCGATATGCGCCACTACCCCCATTCAATGCGGAGTACCCCGTTATGAGCGAGCCCGTGTTTGGCGATCGCATCGTGCAGAATCTGCTCGATACCGACTTCTACAAACTGACGATGATGCAGGCGGTGCTGCACAACTACCCGAACGTCGAAGTCGAATGGGAGTTTCGTTGCCGCAACAGTGAGGATTTGCGCCCGTATCTGGCGGAGATCCGTTTCCAGATCGAGCGTCTGGCGGAGTTGAGCCTGAGCGCCGATCAACTGGGTTTTCTGGAACGCATCAGTTTCCTGAAGCCGGATTTCCTGCGGTTTCTCGGGCTGTTCCGCTTCAACCTGCGCTACATCCACACCAGCATCGAAAACGACGAGCTGTTCATCCGCCTGCGTGGGCCGTGGCTGCATGTGATTCTGTTCGAAGTGCCGCTGTTGGCGATTGTCACTGAGGTACGCAACCGCTATCGCTATAGGGAAGTCGGTCTGGAACTGGCACGTGAACAGCTTTATCGCAAGTTCGACTGGCTGATCGCCAACGCTAGCAGCGACGAATTGTCCGAGTTGCAGGTAGCCGATTTCGGCACCCGCCGTCGCTTTTCATACCGCGTGCAGGAAGAAGTGGTGAATGTGCTCAAACACGACTTCCCCGGACGCTTCGTCGGCACCAGCAATGTGCACCTGTCCCGGGAACTGGACATGAAACCGCTGGGCACCATGGCCCACGAATGGATCATGGCCCACCAGCAACTGGGGCCAAGGCTGATCGACAGTCAGATTGCCGCGCTCGACTGCTGGGTGCGCGAATACCGCGGCCTGCTGGGAATCGCCCTGACTGACTGCATCACCACCGATGCCTTCCTCGGCGATTTCGACCTGTTTTTTGCCAAGCTTTTCGACGGACTGCGCCACGATTCAGGTGACCCGGTGCTGTGGGGCGAGAAAGCCATTGCCCACTATCACAAGCTCGGCATTGACCCGATGAGCAAGACGCTGGTGTTCTCCAACAGCCTGACACTGCCCAAGTCGCTGGAAATATTCCGCGCGTTAAGGGGGCGGATCAATGTCAGCTTTGGCATTGGCACCAACCTGACCTGTGATATTGCGGGTGTCGAACCGATGAACATCGTGCTTAAAATGACGGCCTGCAACGGCCAGCCCGTCGCAAAAATTTCTGATGAGCCTGGCAAGACTCACTGCAAAGACCCGAATTTTGTCGCCTATTTGCGACATGTTTTCAAAGTACCTGCCGCCCTTTCAAGCACATCTAGCAAGGAGTGAATTCATGCAAGCCGTACAGCGTGAGATTGCTGAGCAGCTCAAGGTTCAACCGCCGTTTGCCGACAAGGCCGCCCTTGAGGCAGAAGTCACTCGGCGAGTCAGCTTCATTCAGGATTGTCTGGTCAATTCCGGACTCAAGGCCTTGGTGCTGGGCATCAGCGGTGGCGTCGACTCGCTGACGGCCGGCCTGCTGGCCCAACGCGCCATGCGCGAACTGCGCGAGCGCAGCGGTGACAAGAGTTATAAATTCATCGCGGTACGCCTGCCGTACGAAACACAGTTCGATGAGCACGACGCTCAGGCCTCGGTGGATTTCATCGCCCCGGACGAGCGTCACACCGTGAACATCGGCCCGGCGGTCAAATCCCTGGCCAATGAAGTCGCTGCTTTTGAAGGCAAGCACGCGGTCTCGGTAGATTTCGTGCTCGGCAACACCAAGGCGCGGATGCGCATGGTCGCGCAGTACACCATCGCGGGCGCAGCCCACGGTTTGGTGATTGGCACTGACCACGCGGCGGAAGCGGTGATGGGGTTCTTCACCAAGTTCGGTGACGGCGCCTGCGACCTGGCACCTTTGAGCGGTCTGGTGAAAAACCAGGTTCGGGATATCGCTCGCAGTTTCGGTGCGCCGGAATCGCTGGTAGAAAAAATCCCCACAGCCGACCTGGAAGACCTGTCGCCGGGTAAACCGGACGAAGCGTCACACGGCGTGACCTATGCCGAGATTGATGCGTTCCTGCACGGCGAGGCGGTGCGTGAGGAAGCGTTCAAGATCATCTGTGACACGTACAGAAAAACTCATCACAAGCGGGTGATGCCGTTTGCGCCTTGATTTCTGAGGTGTCGGCACTGACGCCATCGCGGGCAAGCCCGCTCCCACAAGGACAACTCCATACCTGTGGGAGCGGGCTTGCCCGCAATGAACGATGACTCGGTCAAATGCCGGGCACAAAAAAAGCGTCCCAAGCGGACGCTTTTTTTATGAGCATGATTCTATTACTTGAGAGTAACAGTGCCTTTCATCATCGAGATGTGGCCCGGGAACGAGCAGAAGAAGCCGTACTTCTCGCCAGCAGCGAGCTTCGACACGTCGAAGGTCACCGAGTCCGTTTCACCAGCACCGATGATTTTGGTGTGAGCAATGACGCGCGCATCACCTTCCGGCAAGTAATTCTTGTCGATGCCTGCAGCCAGGCCAGCGGTGGCGATCGGCTGCATGTCAGCCTCTTTACTTAGCACCCAGTTATGGCCCATGACGTTTTTCGGCAAGCTGCCGGAATGTTTCAGATCCACGGTGAACGTCTTGCAACTCTTGTCGATGGTGATGTCTTTTGTATCAAAGGACATCTGATCAGTGGAGTCGACAGTGACCTTGCATTCAGCAGCCATCAATTGACTACTGGCCAATGTCAGCAGGGATACCGCAACAAGTTTGGCAAACATGGTGAATCTCCAAGGCAGGGTTAACAGAAGTGCGAATGGACAGAAGACTGCCTGAAATCGCCGCAAGTTCCTATGACCTGAATCAAAAATTGTATACAACTTTTGGGCTATGAGCCCTATCGAGACAATCTACCAGCCAGGCGTCTGGCTCGGCCCTATCATCAGGCCGTCATCCTTCATCTGGAGCGTCTGTGATGTCCTTGAATAGCCTGTTGTGCAGTTTGCTCGCCGCCTACGCCTGTGGCGCCAGCGGCACTTGTGAAACACCCAATCGCGAGGTTTAACCCTTGGAGCGTAGCTGACCTGCCTTTATTCTGTTGGCCATCCTGACCTTGGAGCAAGGCATGTCTTTAACGTCTGTTTGTGTATTTTGCGGCGCCAGCACTGGCACCCATTCAGCTTATCGAGAAGCGGCTGTGGCCTTGGGGCGCGCCTTGGCCGAACGCAAGTTGACCCTGGTCTACGGCGGCGGCGCCGTTGGACTGATGGGGATTGTTGCCGATGCTGCACTGGCGGCTGGCGGCGAGGTGATCGGGATCATTCCGCAAAGCCTCAAAGACAAGGAAATCGGCCACAGTGGCCTGACACGTCTGGAAGTGGTCGACGGCATGCATGCGCGCAAGGCGCGGATGGCCGAACTCAGTGACGCGTTCATCGCTCTGCCCGGTGGCCTGGGCACACTGGAAGAGCTGTTCGAAGTCTGGACTTGGGGCCAGCTCGGCTACCATGGCAAGCCGCTCGGGCTGCTGGAAGTGAACGGTTTCTACAGCAAATTGACCGGTTTTCTTGATCATATCGTCGGCGAAGGCTTCGTTCGCGCACCGCACCGTGACATGCTGCAAGTGAGCGAATCACCGCAAACCCTGCTCGATGCACTGGACGCCTGGCAACCGTCGGTCCTGCCAAAATGGACCGATCAAAAACCCAGCTAACGGCTCGGCACCGATACAGGGCAGAATATGCGCCGCTCAACCTCACCTTCGACCCCAGAGGATCGCCCATGGCTAAACCTAATTATTCCTTCGCCAAACGTCAGAGAGACTTGGCCAAGGAGCAGAAGAAAGAGGAAAAGCTTCAGCGCAAGAAAGCTACAGCTGAAGAAGAAGCAGCAGCACTGAACCCGGATGCTGAAGGCGACGTGGCTACAGACGAAACTGAAGCACCGAAAGATCAGGCGCCCGACGCCTGAGACCCTCAGGGCCGGATGATCTGATCAGGCCCACCGGATCTGTGTCCAGGGTCAGCAGTCACTTTGCTGACCCTCACAGTCCCCTTCTGAACTACCCCTATCCAAAGAACACATACATTCTCCTGTGGGAGCGAGACCGGCTTGCCGGCGAAAGCGTCCGCATATCCAGCAAATACGTAACTGAAAGATCGCTTTCGCCGGCAAGCCGGTCTCCGCTGACTTCCGGGTCATGATTGCCCCCTCCCAGAATCACCCCCCGTAATGGCGAGACATCGGAGAAATCCCGGCCCCAGGCCAAAGTGATGTGTTCGAGTGCCGGTTGTACGTTGTTGGTCGGGTCAAAATCGACCCAGCCCAGCACCGGGCAAAACACCGAGACCCAGGCATGGGACGCGTCCGCGCCGATCAACCGGGGTTGGCCTGGCGGTGGCTGAGTCAGCAGATAACCGCTGATATAGCGAGCGGCCAGACCACGGGAGCGTACGCACGCGAGCATCAGGTGAGCGAAGTCCTGACAGACTCCGCGTCGGCGCTCCAGCACTTCCACCAACGGTGTCGCCACTTGCGTCGCTTCCGCGTCGAAGGTGAACTCGCTGAAGATCTTCTCCATCAATGCCTGAACACCCCGCAGCAACGGTCGGCCCGCCGGAAAGCAACTCTCGGAGAATTCAACGAAGTTGCGCTTCAAATGCACATAAGGCGATTCGAACCGATACCGACAGGCTTCAAGGACGTCGGGGGACAGCGGCTGGCTGCTGTAGGTCAACGCGTTACGGGTGTCTTCCCAGGGCGGTGATTGATTGAAATCCAGCGTGGGCCGGGCGAGGACTTCGACTGTGAGGCTGGCATTGACCAGCAACTCATCGTGGGGACGTTCAAATGCCAATCGCGTAAGCGGATTGCCAAACACATCCAGCTCATCCCGGCGCGCAGTCGGGTCGGGGCTGATCTGCAATTGTTGAGCAGTACAGCGCTGCCAGGCGCAGGGCCGCGGCCAGAGATGCGCCAGCTGCTGGGCCAGTGATACCGGACTGTCATAGTGATAATGGGTGTCGTGGAAAATCTGGTAGTGAGCACTCATCAGACGGACACCGTGCGTTGGCTGACATCATCGACATGGGCGAAATGCCGCAAGGCCAGACGATCCGACACTTGCCCACTGGCGTCGGCAATTTCTTGCAGTAAATCGGCCAGCCCGTTAAGCGCGGCGCGGACGCCGGTTGCGCCGAACAAAGCGTTTTCCAGGCAACCCAGATCAAATTGCGCCAGTCGCGCCACCAACAACGGCAAACCCGCTTCGCGGGGCACACCAAAGTCGTCATTCAAGCGTTTCAGGGTTCGAGTCACCAGCTTCAACTGGAACAGCACCGCATGAGGGTTTTGCTCATCGAGCAGCAACAAGTCGAGTACCGGCAGCAGTTGCGCCACCGCCAGATACCGCGAACGGTAAGTGATGCTGCTGTTGCCCAACTCCAGCAGCCACTCCAGCCCGGCCTGATCAAAAGCCCCGGCGCCGCGCAAAAATGCTGCCAGGCTGCCGCTGAGAAATTGCAGGCGCTCGATCCGCCGCCCGATCATCAGGAAACGCCAGCCTTCGTCCCGGGTCATGTCGTCCAGGGCAAAGCCAGAAAGCGCAGCCAGCGACATCACCAGACGATTAAGAAAATCCAGTAGCTCGCCGAAATTCGGCTCGTCGGTATCCAGCTCCATGGCCTCCCGCTGCAACTCCACCAACGCCTGCCAGTTTTCCCGCGAGAGTTTGCCGCGCACTTGCGAGGCCGCCCACTGCAAGCGCTGCAAATTGGAACGCAGGCTGAAAGGCCAGTCTTCGCCGAGCAATGCGGCCAACAGGCGCTCTGGCAACTCGCCTTCATCGGGAAGCAGGTGCAGCCGTTCACCGAGTTCGACAGCTGCCTGCAAGGCTTGCGGATCATCGCCGTCCACGTAGCGGGCCAGCATGATGCGCAATAGTCGCGCGCTGTCATCACAGCGCTCGCAATAGCGGCCAAACCAGAACAGGTTTTCCACCACCCGCGAGGGCAAATACGGATCTCGGCGTACCAGGTCATGCACACCGATCGTGCGCTGGGTTTTCCATTGCTCACCACTGGGCGGGCGATCGCCCAACACCCACGTGTCCTTGCTCGCACCACCGCGCTGCATCGACACCACTTCGGCGTCCGCCTCGGCGGCCACCCGGGTCAGGCCGCCCGGTAAAACCCGATAGCCGTCATGGCTGGCCACTGCGTACACGCGCATGCCGATGGCGCGCGGTTGCAACTGACCGTCTTCGGCCTGCCAGATCGGTGCATGGGACAACTGGGCCATTTCTTGCGCCACATAGGCATAAGGGCGCGCCTGCATGCGCGCGGCCAGGGCCAGACGCTGTTTTTCACTCAAGTCACGGCCAAATACCGGTGCAAAGCTTTGCGACGGGAAAGCCGGTTTGATCAACAACTCCGGCAGTTTTTCCAGCGCTTGGGCCAGCACCGGCGGCTCACCGCACCACCAAGTGGCGATAGACGGCAGGATCAATTCTTCTCCAAACAGGAACTGATTGATCTTCGGCAAAAAGCCCAGCAACCCCGGCGACTCCAGCACGCCGCTGCCGAGGGCATTGGCCACCAGCACCCGCCCCTGTCGCACGGCTTCGAGCAGCCCCGGCACGCCCAGTGCAGAATCGGTGCGCAATTCCAGCGGGTCGCAGAAGTCATCGTCGAGCCGGCGCATGATTGCGTGAACCCGACGCAAGCCGCTCAGGGTTTTCAGGTAGACCGTGGCATCGCGCACCGTGAGGTCGCCGCCCTCCACCAGTGGGTAGCCGAGCTGACGCGCCAGATACAGGTGTTCGAAATAGCTCTCATTGAAGCGTCCTGGCGTAAGCAACACGATCAGTGGTGCTTCCTCATCGCGGGGCGCCTGCCGAGCCAGTGTTTCCTGCAGCGTGCGGAAGAACCCGGCCAGGTGCTGCACTTTCATATCGCGATACAGCTCGGGAAAGGCCCGGGAGACGATGGTGCGGTTTTCCAAGGCATAACCGGCGCCGGACGGTGCTTGAGTCCGGTCCGCCGTGACCCACCAGCGGCCATCGGGCGTGCGCGCCAGGTCGACGGCGTACAGATGCAGAAACGCCCCGTCGGGTGGCTTGATGCCCTGACAAGGCCAGAGGAAATTGTTGTGGCCAAATACCAGCTCTGCCGGCAGCAGACCTTCGGCGATCAAGCGTTGCGGCCCGTACAGGTCCGCGAGCACCGCGTTCAAGAGACACGCTCGCTGGGCAATTCCGGCGGATAACTGCGCCCACTCATCAGCGGCAATCACATGCGGCAGCAGGTCGAGTTCCCACGGCCGGTCTGCGCCCTTGGGGTCGGCGTAGACGTTATAGGTCACGCCGTTTTCCTGGATCTGCCGGGTCAACAAGGCCTGACGCTGCACCAGATGCGAGGGCGTACTGCGTTGCAATTGGTCGATCAACCGGCGCCAGTGCGGGCGTACGCCGCCACTGTCGTCGAGCAGTTCGTGATAGGTGCCCGCCGTCAGCGGGTAGTGATCAAGCAGATCAGGCATGGAAAGCTCGACAGACAGCAATGAACGGTCAGACTAACGCACGCTCATGACACCCGGATATACGAAAAATCCGGGCGTCGCGTACGATTTAGAAACGTCGTAAATCGAGCGTCATTGGTAGCTCGTCGTTAACGTCCATCGTCGGGACAGGAAGTTTCCCCGGCGTGTGTCCGATGCGGAAAAACCGCGCCATGCGCCGGCTCTCGGCCTCATTGGCGTTCACCGGCAGGCTGTCGTAGTTGCGCCCGCCCGGATGGGCCACGTGGTATTGGCAACCGCCCAGTGAACGTTGCATCCAGGTGTCGAGCAGATCGAATACCAGCGGTGCATGGACCGGAATGGTCGGCTGCAGGCAGTTGGCCGGTTGCCAAGCGCGAAAACGCACGCCGGCGACAAACTCGCCGACACGCCCGGTAGGTTGCAACGGCACCGGAATGCCGTTGCAGGTCAACAAATAGCGCTGCGGTGGCAGGCCGGTGAGCTTGACCTGCAAGCGCTCCAGCGACGAATCCACATACCGCACAGTGCCGCCGACCGCGCCCTCCTCGCCCAGCACATGCCACGGCTCCAGCGCCTGACGCAATTGCAGTTCAATGCCACTGACCGCGTAATCGCCGACCTTGGGAAAACGGAACTCCAGATGCGCGGCGAACCACTCGGCCCGCACCGGATAACCGGCCGCATTCAGATCGACTATGACGTCAGCGAAATCCTGCTCGATAAAGTGCGGCAACAGGAAGCGATCATGCAATTCAGTGCCCCAGCGCGCCAGTTTCGGCGGCGCGTAAGGCTCGCGCCAGAACCGCGCCACAAGTGCCCGCAACAACAGCTGTTGAGCCAGGCTCATGCGTGCGTGCGGCGGCATTTCAAAGGCACGCAACTCCAGCAAGCCAAGGCGCCCGGTCGCACCGTCCGGCGAATAGAGTTTGTCGATACAGAACTCGGCGCGATGGGTATTGCCGGTGACGTCGATCAGCAGATTGCGCAGCAATCGATCCACCAACCATGGTGCGCACTCTTCGCCCGGTTCAGGCATTTGGGCGAAGGCGATTTCCAGTTCATACAACGCATCATTGCGCGCTTCATCGACACGCGGGGCCTGAGAGGTCGGGCCGATGAATAGTCCGGAAAACAGGTAGGACAAGGACGGGTGGTTGTGCCAGTAACTGATCAGACTGCGCAGCAAGTCGGGACGACGCAGAAACGGTGAGTCGGCGGGGGTCGCGCCGCCCAACACGAAATGGTTACCGCCGCCGGTGCCGGTGTGCCGGCCGTCGATCATGAATTTCTCGGTGGTCAGTCGGGTCTGGCGCGCTTCTTCATACAGAAACTCGGTGCGTTCGACTAACTCGTCCCAAGTAGCGGACGGCTGCACGTTGACCTCGATCACGCCCGGATCCGGGGTGATGCGGAAGTTGCTCAAGCGCGGATCGCTCGGTGGTTCATAGCCTTCCAGCAACACCGGGCAATGCAGTTCCTGAGCCGTGGCCTCGATGGCGGTGACCAGCTCCAGATAGTCCTCGACCCGTTCCAGCGGCGGCATGAACAGGTACAACCGCCCTTCCCGGGCCTCGGCGCAGAATGCGGTGCGCGTCAGCCAATCGGCGGACTCGTCGATTTTCGGCTCGCGCTCAATCGCTTCGGCCGGCTTGCCCGGACTGTTCAATGCAATGGTGTCGGGAAGCGCGGCGAACTCCTGATTCGGATCATTGGGATGAATGAACGGGTACTCCGCCGCTTTCACCCAAGGCTGTGAACCGAGTGGCAAGCGATAACCCAGCGGCGAATCCCCCGGCACCAACCGGCAGTGCTCGTCGCGCAAATACCAGCGACCGCTTTGCCATTGATCACCCTTGGCGGTGCGCGCCAGTGGCAGGACCTGGCCGATCACTTTATCCAGACCCTGGCTGAAGACTTTACGCAGACGCGCACGCTCCAACGGTTCTTCCAGACGTGAGTCTTCGGCGCTGACATTCTGCGGCAACGTGCCTTCGCGCCAGAGGTAATAGAAATTGTCTTCGTAGGCTGGGAACACAAAGCGTGTCGGAATTTTCAGCCGTTCGGCAACACTCGCCAGAAACCGCCCGGCCAGTGCGCCATCGGCGCCGTAGTCTTCCTGCTCATCGGCGATCAGCGCGCTGTTGTGCCAGATCGGCACGCCGTCGCGACGCCAGTAGCAGTTCAGTGACCAGCGTGGCAGTTGCTCGCCGGGGTACCACTTGCCTTGGCCGAAATGCACCAGCCCCTTGGGGGCGTAGTGTTTGCGCATGCGCTGGAACAGTTCGGCGGACAGCCGACGTTTGTCCGGCCCGAGCGCTGCGGTGTTCCATTCGGCGCCGTCCGGGTCGTCGATAGAAACAAAGGTCGGCTCGCCGCCCATGGTCAGGCGCACATCGTCTTCCAGCAGGTCGGCATCGATCTGCCGGCCCAACGCTTGAATCGCCTGCCACTGGTCTTCGGTGTAGGGCTTGGTGACGCGCGGGGCTTCCCAAATCCGCTCCACGGACATTTCGTGGGTGAACTCGCATTCGCACGGCTCCACCAGGCCGCTGATCGGTGCCGCAGAGCCCGGATCGGGGCTGCACGCCAACGGAATGTGACCTTCACCGGCAAACAGCCCTGAGGTCGCGTCCAGACCGATCCAGCCAGCACCGGGCAAATAGACTTCGCACCAGGCGTGCAGGTCGGTGAAGTCCACGTCAGTGCCCGACGGACCGTCGAGGCTTTTAACGTCTGCGGTCAGCTGGATCAGGTAACCGGAGACGAAGCGCGCGGCCAATCCGAGGTTGCGCAGCAATTGCACCAGCAACCACGCCGAGTCACGGCAGGACCCGGAGGCCTGTTCGAGGGTATGTTCGGGCGTCTGCACGCCCGGCTCCATGCGGATCAGGTAACCGATGTCTTCGCTCAGGCGCTGGTTAAGCGCGACGAGGAAATCCACGCTCGGCAGCGGCGTGCGGTCGATGCCATCCAGATAAGCCTTGAACGTCGGCGTCAGGGGCAAGGTTTCCAGGTACGGCGCCAGTTCCTTGCGCTCGTCCGCGGCGTAGGCGAACGGGATCTTTTCCGCGTAAGGCTCAAGAAAGAAGTCGAAGGGATTGAAGACCGCCATCTCTGCCAGCAGATCGACTTCGATCCGCAGCTCATCGGTTTTTTCCGGGAAAACCAACCGCGCCAGATAATTGCCCTGGGGGTCTTGCTGCCAGTTGATAAAGTGCTGCTCGGGCGAGACTTTCAGCGCATACGACAATATCCGCGTGCGACTGTGAGCGGCCGGACGCAAGCGAACGATCTGCGGACCGAGCTCGACAGCGCGGTCGTAGCGGTAATGTGTGACGTGGTGCAATGCGACATGAATCGACACGGCGTGCCTCCTGCGAGCCCTAAGCGTTATCGAAAGCGCGCAAGACTTATGCCATCACGGCAACGCTGGCGCTTTCTCCGTTTGCTTGAGGCAGTACAGCACCAAAATCGGGCGATGCGAGAAATTGGTTGGGGGCAGTTGCACGCAAATGTTGCGGCCGGGGGCTGTCAGCCGGGTTTTGTAGCGGCTGTGCTGGCCTCTTCGCGAGCAAGCCCGCTCCCACATTTGACCTGAGGTGTACACAAGCGAGGTGTTCACAGGAGATCCCTGTGGGAGCGGGCTTGCTCGCGAAGAGGCCAGTAGCCCCAATACAAATTCTGACCCAGCACCCAATTTCTGTGGCTCGGGAACGCAAAACGCCAACCCTAAGGTTGGCGTTTTGTTCAGCTCAAAAGAGGCTTAGCGCGGTACAACCGGCTTGCGGGCAGGTTTAGGACCTTTGCCTTTGGCCGCGTCCTTGCGCTCTTTGGCCGCCTGCTGGTTGCGGGCGAACGCCGCTGCCTTGGCCTGTTCACGCTTGTCCCACGGGTTACCGCCATCGCTGGCACGCGGCGGCAAGCCGGTGTGCTGAGTCAGGATCTTGGTGGTCTTTTCCCCTGCAACCTTATGGCTACCGGCCGGTGTCGAGTTTTTGCGACGGGCGCTCTGGTAGCTGTCGGTCGCCGGCTGATGCAGCGGGATCAACTGGTTCTTGCCCGGCCCGATCAGGTCGGCGCGGCCCATACGGGTCAGCGCTTCACGCAGCATCGGCCAGCCTTTCGGGTCGTGATAACGCAAGAACGCCTTGTGCAGGCGACGCTGCTCTTCGCTCTTGACGATGGTCACGGCGTCGCTCTTGTAAGTGACCTTACGCAGCGGGTTCTTGCCCGAGTGGTACATCGCGGTGGCGGTGGCCATCGGCGACGGATAGAACGCCTGGACCTGGTCGGCACGGAAGCCGTTGCCCTTGAGCCACAGGGCCAGGTTCATCATGTCTTCGTCGGTGGTGCCCGGGTGGGCGGCGATGAAGTACGGAATCAGGTACTGCTCTTTCCCGGCTTCCTTGGAGTACTTCTCGAACATGCGCTTGAACTTGTCATAGCTGCCGATGCCCGGTTTCATCATCTGGTTGAGCGGACCTTCCTCGGTATGTTCCGGGGCGATCTTCAAGTAACCACCGACGTGGTGGGTCACCAACTCTTTGACGTATTCCGGTGACTCGACCGCAAGGTCGTAGCGCAGGCCGGACGCAATCAGAATCTTCTTCACACCCGGCAAGGCACGGGCGCTGCGGTACAGCTGAATCAACGACGAGTGGTCGGTGTTCAGGTTCGGGCAGATGCCCGGGAACACGCACGACGGCTTGCGGCACGCGGATTCGATTTCCGGGCTCTTGCAGGCGATGCGGTACATGTTCGCGGTCGGGCCGCCAAGGTCGGAAATGACGCCAGTGAAACCCGGGACCTTGTCGCGGATCTCTTCGATTTCGCGAATGATCGACTCTTCGGAACGGTTCTGTATGATCCGGCCTTCGTGCTCGGTGATCGAGCAGAAGGTGCAGCCGCCAAAGCAGCCACGCATGATGTTCACCGAGAAACGGATCATGTCGTAGGCCGGGATTTTTTCCTTGCCGTACGCCGGGTGCGGAATGCGCGCATAAGGCATGCCGAACACGTAGTCCATTTCTTCAGTGGTCATCGGAATCGGCGGCGGGTTGAACCAGACGTCGACTTCGCCGTGCTTCTGCACCAGCGCGCGGGCGTTACCCGGGTTGGTTTCCAGGTGCAGTACGCGGTTGGCGTGAGCATAAAGCACCGCATCGCCACGGACTTTCTCGACCGAGGGCAGACGAATCACCGTCTTGTCGCGAGTCATCTTAGGGCTGGCGAGAATCTGCACGACCTTGGCTTCAGTCAGATCTTCAACCGGACCTTTTTCCTGCTCGATGGCGCAGGCCTGGGTGTCCTGGGTGTTCACGTACGGGTTGATGATCTTGTCGATCTTGCCCGGACGGTCGATGCGCGTGGAATCGACTTCGTACCAGTCTTTCGGCGTATCACGACGGATAAACGCGGTGCCGCGCACGTCGGTGATGTCTTCGATCTTGTGCCCGTAGGACAGACGCTGGGCGACTTCGACGATTGCACGCTCGGCGTTGCCGTAGAGCAGGATGTCGGCGCAGGCGTCGATCAGGATCGAGTTGCGAACCCGGTCCTGCCAGTAATCGTAGTGAGCGATGCGGCGCAGGGAAGCTTCGATGCCACCGAGAACGATTGGCACGTTCTTGTAGGCTTCCTTGCAGCGCTGGCTGTAAACCAGGCTCGCGCGGTCCGGACGTTTGCCCGCCAGGCCACCGGGGGTGTAGGCGTCATCGGAACGGATTTTCTTGTCGGCGGTGTAGCGATTGATCATCGAGTCCATGTTGCCGGCCGCGACGCCGAAGAACAGATTCGGCTCGCCGAGCTTCATGAAGTCGTCTTTGGACTGCCAGTTCGGTTGGGCAATGATCCCGACGCGGAAGCCTTGCGACTCCAGCAGCCGGCCGATGATCGCCATGCCGAACGACGGATGGTCAACGTACGCATCACCGGTGACGATGATGATGTCGCAGGAATCCCAGCCAAGCTGATCCATCTCCTCCCTGCTCATCGGCAGGAATGGCGCTGGACCGAAGCATTCGGCCCAGTACTTGGGATAGTCAAATAACGGCTTGGCTGTTTGCATGACGATGACCGGTGTTGAGATGAAAAATCGCGGGCGCGGAATATAGCACAAAAAATAACCAATTCCGACGGCTATGGTCGGAAATTGGTGTTGGCTCAAACGCAGTGTATGAACGGGCATCGCGTTATCGTTCATCGCGAGCAAGCTTTGCTCCTACAGGCGGCTTGCGAACACCTGTAGGAGCAAAGCTTGCTCGCGATGAGGCCACATCAGATGTCGAGTTACTTACTCGTCGTCGAAGTTATAGCTGCCCGGCGCGAGGTTTTCGAAGCGGGTGTACTTGCCGATGAACGCCAGTCGCGACGTGCCGATCGGGCCGTTCCGCTGCTTGCCGATGATGATCTCGGCGATGCCTTTGTGCTCGGTTTCCGGGTGATAAACCTCATCCCGGTACACGAACATGATCACGTCAGCATCCTGCTCGATCGCTCCGGATTCCCGGAGGTCGGAGTTGATCGGGCGTTTGTTCGGTCGTTGCTCCAGGGAGCGGTTGAGCTGGGACAACGCCACCACCGGGCAGTTGAATTCCTTGGCCAGGGCCTTCAAGGAACGGGAGATTTCGGAAATCTCGTTGGTCCGGTTGTCACCGCCAGAGCCTGGAATCTGCATCAACTGCAGGTAGTCGATCATGATCAGGGCGACATCGCCGTGTTCACGCACCAACCGACGGGTTCGCGCGCGCATTTCCGAGGGGCTGATACCGGCCGTATCGTCGATGAACAGCTTGCGGTCGTTGAGCAGGTTGACCGCCGAGGTCAGGCGCGGCCAATCGTCATCGTCCAGGCGGCCGGCACGGACCTTGGTCTGGTCGATACGGCCGAGGGACGACAGCATACGCATGATCAGCGATTCGCCTGGCATCTCCAGCGAGTAAACCAGGACGCACTTGTCGCTGCGTAGCACGGCGTTTTCCACCAGGTTCATCGCAAAGGTGGTTTTACCCATGGATGGACGGCCGGCGACGATGATCAGGTCGGACGGCTGCAGGCCGCTGGTCTTCTCGTCGAGGTCGGTGTAGCCGGTGGACAGGCCGGTGATGGCGTTGTCGGTGTTGAACAAGGTGTCGATGCGGTCGATAGCCTTGGTCAGCAGGTCGTTCACGCTCACCGGGCCGCCGGTTTTTGGCCGGGCCTCGGCGATCTGGAAAATCTGCCGTTCAGCTTCGTCGAGAATCTCTTCTGCCGTGCGGCCTTCCGGATTGAAGGCGCTGTCGGCAATCTCGGTGGCAATGCCGATCAACTGGCGCAACGTCGCCCGCGCACGAACGATCTGCGCATAAGCCTTGATGTTAGCGACGGACGGGGTGTTTTTCGCCAGTTCGCCGAGGTAACCGAGACCGCCGACCTGCGACGTCTGACCTTCCTTGTCCAATTGCTCGGCAAGGGTCACGACGTCGATCGGGGAGTTCTGGTCGGCGAGCTTGGCGATCGCACGGAAGATCAGGCGGTGGTCATGTCGATAGAAATCGCCGTCCGAGACCTGATCGAGCACGCGTTCCCAGGCGTTGTTGTCCAGCATCAAACCACCGAGCACGGCCTGTTCGGCCTCGATGGAGTGCGGCGGCACTTTCAGGGAAGCGGTTTGCAGATCGTATTGCTCGGGTGCGGAGATATCGTTCATGGCCACTTGAATTTTGATTATGAAAAGCAGGGGATACAGAAAGACAAAGGGCACGACCTGTAAACAGGATCGTGCCCGATGTTACCGGCAAGCACCCGAGGGTGCCAGCCGACAAGTACTACTTAAGCTGCTACCACGACAACGCGTACGGTGGCTTCAACTTCAGCGTGCAGGTGCACGGCTACGTCGAATTCGCCTACGTTGCGGATGGTGCCGTTCGGCAGACGAACTTCGCTTTTTGCAACTTCAACGCCAGAGGCGGTCAGTGCATCAGCGATGTCGTGGGTGCCGATCGAACCGAACAGCTTGCCTTCGTCACCGGCGGTGGCAGTGATAGTCACTTCCAGCTCAGCCAGTTGGGCGGCACGGCTTTCAGCCGAAGTTTTACGGTCTGCTGCGGCTTTTTCCAGTTCAGCGCGACGCTCTTCGAACGCAGCCAGGTTGGCAGCGGTCGCAGCGGTAGCTTTGCCGTAAGGCAGCAGGTAGTTACGACCGTAACCAGCCTTAACGTTCACTTTGTCACCCAGGTTGCCCAGGTTGGTGACTTTTTCCAGAAGGATCAGTTGCATGTGAAAATCCTCTTAACTTTTAACCTTCACCGTTCGCGTTATCGGCATCTTTCGGTGCCGAACGACCGCGAAAATCAATCAGGCTGTCGACGATGGCCAAGACCACCAGCAACGGATAGATCAGCTGCATAAACAGCAACAGCGTGACGTACAACCCCACCAGCCAGAACCTGGCCAGTCGCTTTTGCGCCACCAGCCCGTGAATCAGGGCCAGCCCGGCGAACACCAGCGGTACGCTGCACAACGGCGTTAACATGGCCATCTGTGGACCGATGTTCGGCCCCAGAAGCATGCACGCCAGCAGCAACATCGCTGGCAAAAGCGGGAATCGGATGGCGCGAAACTCGCGACCAAAACCACCCGGGTTGTACAACAACGCCTGCCAGTAGCGCCCGACAAGCAGGCTCAGCACACTGACGATTTGCAACAAGGCCGCAATCAGGCCGGTCAGGACCGGTGCAATCAGGGACGCAAAATGCGCTTGCTCGTCTGCCGATAACTTCTCGTAGACATCACCGAGTAGCGACGGCATGACCTTTATCAAAGCCTGCGCCAGCATCTCGATTTGAGGAGCAAAAGTCGCCCCCAGCACCACTGAAAACACCACCCCCATCGCTATGCTGACCAGCAGCACGCGGACCCAGGACTCGCTTGCGCGCAAAACCAACGCAAGGCTCGAAGAACCCAACAGCACCAGAAGTGCCCGAGGGTCATCCGAGTAAAGCCACCAGATCAACGCTGGCAGCATTCCCAGGGCAAGAACGCCAAGGGCGTCCTTCAATCCGCGCCGCAGAAGCACAAGGCTTCCAGCGGCAGCACCCAACCAATACAACAACGGCAATATTACGCATCCAGCCACTACGAGAGTGGCCTGCATACGGCCGCGCATGATGAACTCAGCTATGGCACGCATGCATTCAATCCTTTGCTACGTGTCGACTGCCCGGTCTCAGCGGCCGTGGCTGTCGGTGTAGGCCAGCAGGGCCAGGAAGCGGGCGCGCTTGATAGCGGTGGCCAGCTGACGCTGATAACGTGCTTTGGTACCGGTGATGCGGCTTGGAACGATTTTGCCGGTCTCGGATACATAAGCTTTCAGAGTGTTGAGATCTTTGTAATCGATCTCTTTCACGTCTTCAGCGGTGAAGCGGCAGAATTTACGACGACGGAAGAAACGTGCCATGTAATAGGCTCCTCAAAAGGTCCGTGGATTACTCGTCAGCGTTATCGCTGTTGTCGCTGTCATCACTGTCAGCGCTTTCAGCGCCTTCGTGCTCAGGACGGTCGCGACGCTCACGGCGCTCACTGCGGTTTTCTTCAGCCTTGAGCATCTCGGATTGGCCGGTAACGGCTTCTTCGCGACGGATGACCAGGTTACGGATCACTGCATCGTTGTAGCGGAAGTTGTCTTCCAGCTCGGCCAGGGCCTTGCCAGTGCACTCAACGTTCAGCATCACGTAGTGAGCCTTGTGAACATTGTTGATTGCGTAGGCCAGTTGACGACGGCCCCAATCTTCCAGACGGTGGATTTTGCCGCCGTCTTCTTCGATCAGCTTGGTGTAACGCTCAACCATGCCGCCGACTTGCTCGCTTTGATCCGGGTGGACCAAAAAGATGATTTCGTAATGACGCATGAATGCTCCTTACGGGTTGTAGCCTGCCGCTCAAAAGCGGTCAGACAAGGAGTGAATGACACTTATGGACTTGCTTGCGATAGACACATGCGTGCCTGCCGTCACAGCAAGGGGCGCAATTGTAGAGAAGGGACAGGAGAGGCGCAAGGCAATTGGTGATTATTTGAACAACCACCCGTCTTCACCCAAACACAAACCTCTGTGGGAGCGAGCCTGCTCGCGAAGGAGGCATAACATCCAACATTAATGCTGAATGTTGCTCCGCCTTCGCGAGCAGGCTCGCTCCCACAGAAATTACAACTGACTTAAGACTTTTTGCTGGCCGAAGCAGCCTTGACGCTACGCTGACGCTGCGCTTCGAACAGGCAGACACCGGTCGCCACGGAGACGTTGAGGCTGCTGACGCTGCCAGTCATTGGCAAGTGCACGAGGTAGTCGCAAAGATCGCGGGTCAGGCGACGCATGCCGCTGCCTTCTGCACCCATGATCAGGATGGTCGGGCCGGTCATGTCTTGCTGATACAGACTCTGCTCAGCCTCGCCTGCCGTGCCGACAACCCACAAGCCGCGCTGCTTGAGCTTCTCAAGAGTGCGCGCCAGGTTGGTCACGGCGACCAACGGAATCACTTCCGCCGCGCCACAGGCCACTTTACGGACCGTCGGGGTCAGCGTAGCCGACTTGTCCTTCGGCACGATCACCGCCAGCGCACCGGCCGCATCGGCCGAACGCAGGCAAGCGCCGAGGTTGTGCGGATCGGTCACGCCGTCGAGCACCAGCAACAGCGGTGCGCCTTCGCTGCGATCAAGCAGCTCGTCGAGCATCGCCTCGCCCCAGACCTGGCTCGGACTCACGTCCGCCACCACGCCTTGGTGCACGCCATCAACCCAGGCATCGAGTTCGCGGCGCTCAGCGTTGCCGACGGGCACGCGATTTTCATTCGCTAGCGCGATCAGCGCCTGTACACGCGGCTCGCTGCGACCTTCAGCCAACCAAATCTGCTTGACGCGTTTCGGGTGGTGACGCAGCAATGCTTCTACCGCATGCACGCCGTAGATCTTTTCCAACTGACTCATGGTTTGGCCTTAGGTTTACGCGCCCCGCCGCTTCTGCCGGCTGGAGCTGCACCCGCTTTTGGCGGGCCTTTACGATGTTTGCTCGGTTTTGCTGGCTTGCCGCCGGGGGCCTTGTCAGGCGCCGACCGCCCGGTCTTTCCCCCAGACGCCGCTTTACCACCGCTTTTCGCCTCAGACAGCAACGCCTGCTTCATTTCACGGCTTTTACGCAGTTCGGCGTTTTTCGCCGCGGCATCGCTTGGACGATAGGCTTCGGCAGCCTTTTCCTTGGCAGGACGACGACCGGTTTTTGCCGGCGCCGGCTCTGCAGCGGTTTTAGCGGCCGGAACGGTTGTTTCGGTTCCGCGCTTCTTGCGGCCAATTGGCGCGCTGATGGTTTTTTCAGCCATCTCGAAGTCGATCTTGCGTTCGTCGAGGTCAACGCGCATGACGCGCACTTCGACGGTGTCGCCCAGACGGAAACTGCGACCGGTACGTTCACCGGCGAGGCGGTGGTGCACAGGGTCGAAGTGGTAGTAATCGCCCGGCAAAGCGGTGACATGCACCAGGCCTTCGACGTAGATATCGGTCAGTTCGACGAACAGGCCAAAACCGGTCACGGCGGTGATCACCCCCGGGAACGACTCGCCCACGCGGTCTTTCATGAACTCGCACTTGAGCCAGTTCACCACGTCGCGAGTGGCTTCGTCAGCACGGCGCTCGCTCATCGAGCACTGCTCGCCGAGCTGCTCCAGGGCCGCTTCGTCGTACGGATAGATACGCGCTTTCGGAATGGTCATCGCACCGGCACGGCGAACGTGCGGCGTGTTCTGCTTGGAATGGATGACGCTGCGGATCGCCCGGTGCGTGAGCAAGTCCGGGTAGCGGCGGATCGGCGAGGTGAAGTGGGTATAGGCTTCGTAATTCAGGCCGAAGTGGCCCTGGTTATCAGCGCTGTACACCGCCTGGCTCAACGAACGCAGCATGACAGTCTGGATCAGATGGAAATCCGGACGATCCTTGATGCTTGCCAGCAAGGCCTGATAGTCCTTCGGCGACGGGCCGTCCTTGCCTTTGTGCAGGGACAGGCCGAGTTCACCGAGGAAGGCGCGCAGTTTTTCTAGACGCTCCGGCGGCGGACCATCGTGTACGCGGTACAGCGCCGGGATTTCGTGCTTTTTCAGGAATTCGGCGGTGGCCACGTTGGCCGCCAGCATGCATTCCTCGATCAGCTTGTGCGCATCATTACGAACGGTTGGGCGGATTTCGGCAATCTTGCGCTCGGTCCCGAAGATGATCCGGGTTTCCTGCGTTTCGAAATCGATCGCGCCACGCACGTGACGAGCGGCCAACAGCACTTTGTACAGTGCGTAAAGCTGCTTGAGGTGCGGCAGAACGTCGTTGTACTCGCCACGAAGCTGACGCGCCTCGGTGAGTTTCGGCGTTTCCAGCATCGCGCTGACTTTGTTGTAGGTCAGGCGGGCGTGGGAGTGAATCACCGCTTCGTAGAAGCAGTAGTCAGTCATTTCGCCGGACTTGGAGATGGTCATCTCGCAAACCATGGCCAGACGGTCGACGTGCGGGTTCAGCGAGCACAGGCCGTTGGACAGTTGCTCAGGCAGCATCGGCACGACGCGCTCGGGGAAGTACACCGAGTTGCCGCGAACCTGGGATTCGTTGTCCAGGGCCGAACCGATTTTCACGTAGCTGGAAACGTCGGCAATCGCCACGTACAACTTCCAGCCACCGGAGAACAGGCGCAGCTTGCCCGGCTTGGATTCGCAGTAAACCGCGTCATCGAAGTCGCGCGCATCTTCACCATCGATGGTCACGAACGGCAGATGACGCAAGTCGATGCGTTTCTCTTTGTCTTTCTCTTCGACTTCCGKCTTGAGCTTGGCGGCTTCTTTCAAGACCGCTTCAGGCCAGACGTGAGGAATGTCGTAGGTGCGCAGGGCGACATCGATTTCCATGCCCGGCGCCATGTAGTTGCCCACGACTTCGACCACATCGCCTTGCGGCTGGAAGCGTGGTGTCGGCCAGTGAGTGATCTTCACCTCAACGAATTGACCGATCTGGGCATTGGCATTGCGGCCCGGCGTGACCAGCACTTCTTGCTGGATCTTCGGGTTATCCGCGACGACGAAGCCGATGCCGCCTTCTTCGAAGTAGCGACCGACGATGGTCTCGTGAGCACGGGAGACCACTTCGACGATCATGCCTTCGCGGCGACCGCGACGGTCGAGACCGGAAACACGGGCCAGGGCACGGTCGCCGTCGAATACCAGGCGCATTTGCGCCGGGCTCATGAACAGGTCGTCACTGCCGTCGTCCGGGACCAGGAAACCGAAGCCGTCACGGTGACCGCTGATGCGGCCCAGGATCAGGTCGAGCTTGTCCACCGGCGCATAGGTGCCGCGACGGGTATAGATGAGTTGAGCATCGCGCTCCATGGCGCGCAGGCGGCGACGCAGGGCTTCGATCTGGTCTTCCGTGGTCAGACCAAACTCTTCGACCAGTTGCTCGCGGTTAGCAGGCGAACCTCGATCAGCAAGGTGCTGAAGGATCAGTTCGCGGCTAGGAATAGGGTTTTCATATTTTTCCGCTTCACGAGCGGCCTCGGGATCGAGGGACTGCCAATCGGCCATTAGAGAGTTTTCACCTTGTCTATATGCGGGTTAGTTTGGCATAGGCGTAATGAAACGGGAAATTTCAAGCTGTGACAGCCCTTCTAAAGCCCTTTATCGACATCGCAACGCTTGTTTGAAGACCACTGGCGAAATTTTCCAGGTTTTTTTGATGTCGGGGGTTTACAGTTAAAAAGACGCTCCGTATAGTGCGCGCCATCGACGACGCAGACGCGCTGCCGATAATGCCCAGATGGTGAAATTGGTAGACACGCCAGCTTCAGGTGCTGGTGACCGCAAGGTCGTGGAAGTTCGAGTCTTCTTCTGGGCACCAATTTCGAGCTTGAGATTAGTTCAATTTCAAGGCTCACACAAAAACCCGCGAAAGCGGGTTTTTGCATTCTAAGCATCTGATTTATTAAATCTAAATCAGGGGTTTACAGATCAAAACGCTCTCCGTATAGTGCGCCACATCAACAGCGGCAACGCTCGCGATGAATGCCCAGATGGTGAAATTGGTAGACACGCCAGCTTCAGGTGCTGGTGACCGCAAGGTCGTGGAAGTTCGAGTCTTCTTCTGGGCACCAATTCAAATTCAAGGTCACGATCTTGAATTTCACAGAAACCCGCGAAAGCGGGTTTTTGCGTTTCTGGCTTCCGCAAACCAATCCTCCCTCTCAAGAAACACACGACCTGTAGCAGCCGCTCTAGCAAACACTTCCCAAGCCAGCAAGGCGCACATGAGAAACAATATCGTTTATCATTGTTGCAAGTTTTTGCAATGCGACAGTGAGGAACCCTGCGAATGATGTTTCGAAATACCCTGCGCCGCGGCCTGACCTTCACCCTCCTCGGCCTGGTACTCGCCACTCCCCTCACCCAGGCTGCCGACCCGGTTTCCCTGACACTCTATAACGGTCAACACAAGGAAGTCGGCGACGCCATCGCCAAGGCTTTCGAAGCCAAGACCGGCATCCACGTCAACGTGCGCAAAGGCAGCAGCAACCAGCTCGCCAGCCAGGTCGTGGAAGAAGGCGATCGCTCCCCCGCCGACGTGATTTACACCGAAGAGTCGCCACCCCTGAACAAACTGGGCGAGCAAGGCCTGCTAGCCAAGACCGACGACGCCACACTGGCTGTTTTACCCAAGGAATATGTCGCGAGCAACGGCACCTGGATCGGCATCACGGCTCGGGTCCGGGTCGTGGCATTTAACCCCAAACTGATTGACGAGAAGGACCTGCCCACGTCGGTGATGGATTTCTCCGATCCGCAATGGCAAGGCAAGGTCGGCTTCGTGCCCACCAGTGGCGCCTTTCAGGAACAGGCTGTCGCGATCATCAAAGTGCACGGCATGGAAGCAGCCGAAGAATGGCTGACCGGTTTGCGCGCGTTCGGCAAGACCTACAGCAACAACATGGTCGCCCTGAAAGCCGTGGAAAATGGCGAAGTCGCCACCGTACTGGTGAATAACTACTACTGGTTCGCCTTGCAACGCGAGAAAGGCCAGCTCGATTCGAAACTGCATTACTTCACCGGCGGCGACGTCGGCGGGCTCATCACCGTGTCCAGCGCTGCCGTGCTCAAATCCAGCAAACACCCACAAGAAGCCCAGCAATTCCTCGCGTATATGGCCAGCGAAGAAGGTCAGCGCGTGATCACCCAGACCACTGCTGAATACCCGCTGCACAAAGGCATGGAGTCGGATCGCGGCCTCAAGCCGTTCAGCGAACTGCAAGCCCMTGATGTCACGCCAGCCGATCTTGGTAACGCCGAACAAGCCCTGGACCTGGAACGCGACGTTGGCTTGAACTAATGAGCACACCGTTATCTACTCCCGCCTCGCGCGGGGGTTACGTACCACGGCGCAAGCGGCCATCGATCTGGCTGCTGCTCCCGGTTCTGCTGCTGGTCGTGCTCAGTCTGTTGCCGCTGCTGTATGTCGGACTCAAAGCCTGGCAAGCCGGCTGGGCCGAAGCGCTGCATCTGCTCTGGCGACCTTATGTGTTTGGGCTGCTGCGCAATACGTTGGCGTTGATGGCTGGCGTGACACTGGCCTGCGGCGTGATCGGCCTGTCGCTGGCCTGGCTGCTGGAACGCAGCAATCTGCCGGGACGTCGGCTGTGGGGCGTGATTCTGTGCCTGCCATTTGCAGTACCGGCGTTTGTCAGTAGTTTCACCTGGGTATCGCTCAGCGCTCACTTCGAAGGCTTGGGCGGGGCAATTCTGGTGATGACGCTGTCCAAGTACCCGCTGATCTTTCTGCCGGTCGCGGCGACGTTGCGCAATCTTGACCCCTCTCTTGAAGAGTCCGCCCGCACGCTTGGACAGAATCGCTGGGGCGTGTTTTTCAGAATCACGCTGCCGCTGCTCTGGCCATCATTGCTGGCGGGTTCACTGTTGATCGCGCTGCACATGCTGGTGGAGTTCGGCGCGCTGTCGATTATCGGCTTGCAAACCTTTACCACGGCGATTTATCAGCAATTCGAACTGGAATTCAGCAATGCCAACGCGGCGATGCTTTCGGCGGTGTTGCTCGCGCTGTGCCTGATGTTGCTGTGGCTGGAGCTGCGGGTTCGCGGCAAGGGCCGGCATGTTCGTACCGGCCAAGGCGCGGCGCGGCAGGCGGAACAGGTTCAATTGGGGCCTTGGGCAGGAGCTGGACAGCTTTACTGCCTGACCCTGGCAATCATCGGCAGCGGCATACCACTGGGGATGCTGGTGTACTGGCTGGCGGTCGGTTCTTCAGCAGCGTTCCCGGTAGTCGCAATCAGCGAGGCGCTGCTGTCATCTCTTGCGCTCTCTCTGGGCGGTGCAGCGCTCTGCCTGGTGCTGGCCGTGCCGGTGGGATTGCTGGTGGTGCGCTACAAAGGCCAATTGGCGATCTGGGCCGAGCGCTTGCCGTATCTTCTGCATGCCCTGCCGGGCCTGGTGATTGCGCTGACGCTGGTGTATTTCGCGCTGCACTATGTGCCGGCGCTGTACCAGACATCGGCATTGCTACTGATTGCTTATGCGCTGCTGTTTCTGCCGCTGGCACAGGCGCCGATTCGAACGGCCTTGAACAAAGCTGCGCCGCAATTGGAAGAGGCAGCGCGCACGCTGGGGGCTACGTCGTTCACCGCGTTTTGCCGGATTACGCTGCCGATTATTTTCCCGGMGCTGGGCGCTGCGTTTGCGCTGGTGTTTCTGGATGCGATGAAGGAGCTGACGGCGACGCTGTTGTTGAGTCCTACCGGGCTCAATACCTTGGCGACAGAGGTCTGGGCGCATACCGCGAATGTGGAGTTCGCGGCGGCGGCGCCTTATGCGGCGTTGTTGATTTTGGTGTCGGGGGTGCCGGTTTATCTGCTCACGACACGGATGTATCTGAGCCGCTGAAATTGCCTTCGCGAGCAGKCTCGCTCCCACACTGGATCTGTTGTGAACTCAAAATTTGTGAGCACTAGAGATCAACTGTGGGAGCGAGMCTGCTCGCGAAGGGGCCAGTCCAGACAACCGATTAAGCCCTGAACTGCCCCAGACTCGCCTTCAATTGCGCCGCCAGCCCATCCAGGACCTTGCCGCTGGCCGTGGTCTCCACCACTGCCTGAGCCGTTTTCTCAGCCTGTGCATGAATGGTTTCAACCCGCCCCCGCACCGCTTGCGCGCCCTGCGCTTGATGCGCTGCTGCCTTAGTCGCCAGACCAATCGCCGCATGCACCTGCTCGACCGATGCCTGCACCGACTGCTGCAACCGCGCACTGTCGCGCAATACCAGCAAACCTTCGCTGGCCTGGCGTCCCGCCTGACCAATCGCTGCCACCGCTTCACGCGCGCCTTGTTGCAAGGCAACGATTTGCGCCTGAATGTCACCGGTCGAGCTCTGCGTCTTGCTCGCCAGCGCCCGCACTTCGTCAGCCACCACGGCAAACCCGCGACCGGTCTCGCCCGCACGCGCCGCCTCGATGGCTGCGTTGAGCGCCAGCAGGTTGGTTTGCTCGGCGATCCCATGGATCACCGTCAACACCACTTCAATCTGTTCACTTTGCTGCGCCAACCGCTCGATGACTTTCGCTCCGGTATCGACCTGCCCGGCCAACGCTTCGATCAGGCTTTCGACTTTCGCCGAGGTCCGGGTGTTTTCGTCGGTGGCGGAACGGATGTCCACCACCTGCTGCAACGCAGCCTGCATGGCGTGGCTTTCAGATTGCGCTTCATCAGCCATCTGCGACAACGCCCGCAGACTCTCGGCCACTTCATCGCGCTGCATGCCCGCCGCCTTGTCAGCCCCGGCACTACGCAAGGTCATGGCGCCGATTTCCACACCGGTACGCCGGGCCACATCGCCCGCCTCGCGCACGATCGGCTGCAACTTATCCACAAAGCGATTGACCGCCGAGGCCATGTCGCCAATTTCGTCCTTGCTGTTGATCTGCACGCGCTTGGTGAGGTCGCCCTCGCCCGCCGCCAGATCATCCATGGCGCTAATCAGCAGTCTCAAGCGGTTGACCACTCGACGTCCCAACACCACCGCCAGCAACAGCAACACACCGCAACCGACCAACGCCAAACTCATGCCGATACGCCAGCGCAAGGTCGCTGCCGCTTCCTGCACCGTGCTGGCGGTATTGGCTTTCATTTCAGACGCAGTGGACTGCGCCGACTGCAAACGCGCGCCCATGGCCGCTGCACTGCCTGCAGACGCGCCCTTGAGGCTGTCGCCGACCAGTTGATCGCTGCTGGCAATCAGCGCCGAGAAACGCTTGTCCAGGGCCGCCAGATCGGTTTCCACCGAGGCAGTGGAGACCCCCATCAAAACCTTGCCGATTTCCACACCATTGGGGTTGATCGAGGCCTCAAGGTAATAAACCGATGGATCGCTCTTCGCCGCATCCAGAACCTTGTCCAGCGCGCCCTCGCCCTGCCCCTTTTCCAGCAAGGCCTTGTTGATCGGGTCTTCGCGATTCAGATAGCGCGTCAGGTGCTGCCCCGCTGCATCGTCGTAAACCACGAACAACACATTGGGATTACGCTGTGCCCGGCGGGCAAATTCAGACAGGGTTGGCACGTCGTTGTCCCACATGGCGCGGGGTGCGACTGAAGCCAGAAGCTGCGCCATATCATTAGCGGAGTCCTTCAGGCCTTTTTCCAGCGCTGCGCGCAACTGTGCCTGCTCATCCTTCAAACGCGAGGACAAACCGGCCGTGAGGCGCTGACGCGTATTGGTCGAGAGGCTGTCGAGGCTCGACGTGACTTCACGTCCTGCCTGCTCTAGTTCGCCAGAGAGTTTTTGACTGTCAGCGCCCAGGCGCGCACCCAGATCGGCTTCCAGCGCCGTCACTGTACTCCGGGTCAGAACAACAGCCACCAGTACCTGCACCAAAAGGGCGATACCCAAGGTAACGAACACAGGTCGCAACAAACGACTTTGTAACAATGAGAGAACGGCTGACACTTAAAATCCCTCTGCCTGGGTGCCATTGAATTGATGGCACGCTGAAAGCGATGCTTTTAGTCAGGATCACAGCAAAGGTCATGCCGTCCAAAAGGCATAAACGACAAAGGCCCCGATTAAGGGGCCTTTGTTTTTTACATCAATGGCTTATTAAGCGAACGGGTGACGCAGAACGATGGTTTCGTTGCGGTCCGGACCCGTCGAAATAATGTCAATCGGCGCACCGATCAACTCCTCAACGCGCTTGATGTAGGCACGAGCGTTAGCTGGCAGCTCTTCCAGGGTTTTGGCACCCACGGTCGATTCGGTCCAGCCCGGCACTTCTTCGTACACAGGCTGAAGGCCTACGTAGCTGTCAGCGTCAGTCGGGGCAACGGCGTTGCCTTGCGCATCTTTGTAGCCGACGCAGATGTTGATGGTTTCCAGGCCGTCGAGTACGTCCAGCTTGGTCAGGCAGATGCCCGAGATGCTGTTCACATCGATAGCGCGACGCAGGATAACGGCGTCGAACCAGCCGCAACGACGGGCACGGCCGGTGGTAGCACCGAACTCGTGACCTTGCTTGGCCAGGTGCGCACCTACTTCGTCAAAGAGTTCAGTCGGGAATGGGCCCGAACCTACGCGAGTGGTGTAAGCCTTGGTGATACCCAGAATGTAGTCCAGGAACATCGGGCCAACGCCCGAACCGGTCGCCACGCCACCGGCGGTGGTGTTGGAGCTGGTCACGTACGGATAGGTACCGTGGTCGATGTCGAGCAACGAACCCTGGGCGCCTTCGAACATGATGTCTTTGCCAGCGCGACGAAGGTCGTGCAACTCGGCCGTCACGTCCAGCATCAACGGCTTGAGCAGCTCAGCGTATTCCTTGCACTCGGCCAGGGTTTTTTCGAACTCGATGGCAGGCTCTTTGTAGTAACCCACCAGCATGAAGTTGTGGTAATCCACCAGTTCACGCAGCTTGTCTTCGAAGCGCGGCATGTTGAGCAGATCGCCAACGCGCAGGCCACGACGTGCAACCTTGTCTTCGTACGCCGGGCCGATGCCGCGACCGGTGGTACCGATCTTCAGCTCGCCACGAGCCTTTTCACGGGCCTGGTCCAGCGCCACGTGGAAGGACAGGATCAACGGGCAGGACGGACTGATACGCAGGCGCTCGCGCACCGGTACGCCTTTCTCTTCCAGCTTGGTGATCTCGCGTAGCAGGGCGTCGGGTGCAACCACTACGCCGTTACCGATCAGGCACTGCACGCCTTCGCGCAATACGCCCGACGGGATCAGGTGCAAGACGGTTTTCTCGCCATCGATCACCAGCGTGTGACCAGCGTTGTGGCCACCCTGGTAGCGCACTACGGCGGCAGCATGTTCGGTCAGCAGATCAACGATCTTGCCTTTGCCCTCATCACCCCATTGGGTGCCCAGGACTACGACATTCTTACCCATAACACTTGTCCTCATTCGCRCAAACTTGGTGCCGGCGGCGGCCGGCAGGAAAACTCAAGAAGCCAGCGGCAATACTTGCCAAAGCCCGTTCTGCTGAATCAATTGCCGGTCGCAGTCCGCTTCACGGGCGGCGGCCAAAGGTTGTCCAGGCAATGCCTGAACGACACGCTGACCCTCACTGCGCAACTGGCAAACCTGCTGCCAGAGTGCCGCATCCGTACTGTCAGGCATCCAGATACCGCCAGACGGTAGCTCGATTTCAGCACGCCCCAGGGTCACCAGGGTTTTCAAATCGGTAGAGAAGCCAGTAGCCGGACGAGCGCGACCGAAGTCGGCGCCGATGTCGTCGTAACGACCGCCCTGGGCAATGGACTGGCCGACACCCGGCACGAACACTGCGAACACCACACCGGTGTGGTAGTGGTAACCGCGCAACTCGCCCAGGTCGAAGTACAGCGGCAGTTCCGGGAAACGCGCGGACAGACGCTCGGCAATCGCCAACAGGTCGTCCAGAGCAGCCAGAACAGGGGCCGGCGCATTCGCCAGACGCTCGCGGGCAGCACTCAATACTTCACGGCCGCCACACAAATCAACCAATGCGCGCAGCATGTCCGACAAATCGGCGGGCAGGCCTTCGGTCAAGGTAATGACCTCGTCGATGGCCTTGCGTTGCAACGCATCGAACAATTGTTGCTCGACTTCGCCGGACAAACCGGCGGCGCGGGCCAGGCCACGATAGATGCCGACATGACCGAGGTCCATGTGCACATCCGGTACATCGGCCAGTTGCAGCATAGTCAACATCAGGCTGATGACTTCCACATCGCTGCTCGGGCTGCCATCGCCATACAACTCGGCACCCAACTGGATCGGGCTGCGCGAGGACGACAATGCACGAGGCTGAGCGTGCAGCACGCTACCGGCATAGCACAGACGGCTCGGGCCTTCGCGACGCAAGGTGTGCGCATCGATGCGCGCCACTTGCGGCGTGATGTCGGCACGGAACCCCATCTGCCGGCCCGATTGCGGGTCGATGACCTTGAAGGTACGCAAATCGAGGTCCGAGCCCGCGCCGGTCAGCAGGGATTCCAGGTACTCGATATGGGGAGTCACGACAAACTCGTAACCCCAGCTCTGGAACAGATCCAACACCTGACGACGCGCGACTTCAATGCGCGCCGCTTCTGGTGGCAGTACTTCTTCGATGCCATCTGGCAGCAGCCAGCGGTCTACCGTTGCCATTACGCCATTCCCCTATGATCCGGGCGGCAAGCCGTCGGGCGAGCCTTGAGTGAAGCAGAAAATGATCGGTTCATGTGCAAACCACGCGCATGAACAACACGGCGAAAAGCCTCGAACCGGCTTCGCCAACCACTTTCCTCGAAAATCCTGTCGAGTCATTCAACTCGGTTTTCTGCCTGAAAACAGCAATCAAACGTGCAGACGCAAAAAAGCCGGGAATTTCCCGGCTGCCGCATCATACACACGTTTTCCCAAAGGATCACCCCGCCCGAGGCTTTAGCCGCCAGGCGGGGGACGATTCAGGTCAACGCGGTATCAAGGCTTGGCTTTTTCCAGGTAACGGAAGAAGTCGCTGCTTGGGTCCAGGACCATGACGTCGGATTTGTTCGCGAAGCTTTCACGGTAGGCGCGCAGGCTACGATAGAAAGCGTAGAACTCCTGGTCCTGGCCGTAGGCCTTGTTGTAGATGGCAGATGCCTGGGCATCACCGTCACCTCGAACCTCTTCAGATTCACGATAGGCTTCAGCCAGCAACACGCGGCGCTGACGATCGGCGTCGGCACGGATGCCTTCTGCCAGCTCGTTACCCTTGGCGCGGTGCTCGCGAGCTTCACGCTCACGCTCGGTGCTCATACGCTCGAACACGCTGCGGTTCACTTCTTTCGGCAGATCGATAGCCTTGACCCGAACATCGACGACTTCGATGCCCAGTTCTTTTTCCGCCATCTTGTTTAGCGAAGCGGTGATGTCAGCCATCAGCGCGTCACGCTCACCGGAAACCACTTCATGCAGCGTGCGCTTACCGAACTGGTCACGCAGGCCCGATTCCAGACGACGGGACAGACGCTCGTCGGCGATCTGCTTGAGGCCGGAAGTTGCGGTGTAGAAACGCTCGGCGTCTTTCACGCGCCACTTGGCGAAGGCATCCACCATGACGGCTTTCTTTTCCAGCGTCAGGAAGCGTTGTGTCGGTGCATCCAGCGTCATCAGGCGTGCGTCGAACTTACGCACCTGGTTAACGTAAGGCACTTTCACATGCAGGCCCGGCTGAACATCGGCCTGAACCACGCGACCGAACTGCAGCAACACCGCACGCTCGGTCTGAGCCACGATGTAGAAGCAGTTCCAGGCAGCGATCGCCACGACGACGCCGACAATAAGGGCGATCAGCGATTTATTGCTCATCAGCGACTCTCCCTGGTACGTGCTTGCTGTTGTTGCAGATCAGCTGCTGCACGCGCATTCGCTTCATTGCTGCTGGCTGCCGCGCCCGTAACCGGAGCGCTGCTGGTGTTGCGACCACTTTCGACCATCTTGTCCAGCGGCAAGTACAGCAGATTGCTCTGGCCATTCTTGTTGCCGGTCACGAGTACCTTGCTGGTGTTGGTGAAGACTTCCTGCATGGTGTCCAGATACAGACGCTCGCGAGTGACTTCAGGGGCCTTGCGATACTCGGCGACCAGCTTGGTGAAGCGATCGGCCTCACCCTTGGCGCGCGAGACGGTTTCGTCACGGTAACCATTGGCATCCTCAAGGATACGCTGGGCCTGACCACGGGCTTCCGGCACGACGCCGTTGGCATAGGTCTCAGCCTGGTTGCGCGAACGTTGCTCGTCTTCACGTGCACGGATCACGTCATCGAAGGCTTCCTGGACTTCACGCGGTGCCGCTGCGTTCTGAACGTTGACCTGGGTAACGGTGATGCCGGTGCGATAGGTATCCATGAAGCGTTGCAGACGCTCCTTGATCTCGCTGGCCATCAACTCACGACCTTCAGTCAGTACCTGGTCCATGGCGGTAGAACCCACCACGTGACGCAACGCACTGTCTGTCGCTTGCTGCAGGCTGATTTCCGGCTGATCGACATCCAGCACGAAATCCTGCAGGTTGCTGATCTTGTACTGCACGGTCAGCGGCACTTCGACGATGTTCTCGTCTTCGGTCAGCATCTGCCCCTGCTTGGTGTACGAACGCTCACGCGTAACGTTTTCCAGGTACTTCTTGTCGATCGGCGGGAAATAGATGTTCAGGCCCGGGCCGACGGTTTCGTAGTACTTGCCGAAGCGCAGCACCACGGCTTGCTCCTGCTCGTCGACGACATAGACTGCGCTGTACAGCCAAACGGCCGCAAGCACGACAAGGCCGATGCCAAGAATGCCGCCGAAGCCGCCGCTCTTGCCCGAACCTCCGCCGTCATCACCGCGTTTCTTACCACCACCGAACAACCCGTTCAGGCTTTCCTGCAGCTTTCGGAAGGCCTCGTCGAGATCCGGTGGTCCCTTGCGGTCGCCGTTATTGCGGCGCTTGCCACCCCAAGGATCCTGATTATTCGAGTTGCCACCCGGCTCATTCCAAGCCATAGCGCTCTCCATCTGATAAAGCAAAGACGCACCCACGGCGCGCCGACCAATGCTACAGAATGCCTGTCACCACGGCACAACCGCTTTCTCAGGCTTTTATTGCAAAGTGTGTTGCTCGATGAAGTCATTCGGTTGCAAACCTTCGCGACTCACCAATCGATTCAACTCGATCCGTGGCAAGCGAACGGCCAGCAAGCTGATGCCTTCTTCGTCGTGTTCTTCTTTCTGTACCGCACCGACTTCGAAAAACTGCGCACGCAGTCGAGCAAAACGTTGCGGCAAGCGCAAGGTGCCGATAAACAAATCACTGCCAAGTAACTCGGCAATGGCTTGCTCAAGCAACTCCAGACCCGTGCCATCACGCGCCGACAGCCATACCCGCTGGGGTTTGCCGTTCTCGTCGCGCTGGATTTGTGGCTCAACGCCTTCAAGCAAATCGAGTTTGTTATAGACCTCGAGGATCGGCAAGTCCTGGGCACCAATCTCGCCCAGCACCACCATCACCTGCTCGATCTGCAACATGCGATCTGGTTCGGCCGCATCGATCACATGCAACAACAGGTCGGAGTTGCTCGACTCTTCGAGAGTAGACCGAAATGCCTCGACCAGCTTGTGGGGCAAGTGGCGAATGAAACCTACAGTGTCCGCCAGGACAATCGGCCCCAGATCGTCTAAATCCAGACGGCGCAGGGTCGGGTCCAGCGTGGCAAACAATTGGTCAGCCGCGTACACGTCGGATTTCGTCACGTTATTGAAGAGCGTGGATTTACCGGCGTTGGTATAACCCACCAGCGACACGGTAGGGATATCCGCACGCATACGACCACGTCGCGACTGTTCGCGCTGGCTGCGCACTTTCTCCAGCCGGCCCTTGATCTGTCGCAGACGAACCCGCAGCAAACGGCGGTCGGTTTCCAGCTGGGTTTCACCCGGGCCACGCATGCCGATACCGCCACCTTGGCGTTCAAGGTGAGTCCAGCCACGAACCAGCCGGGTGCTCATGTGGTCAAGCTGGGCCAGTTCTACCTGGAGCTTGCCTTCATGGGTACGGGCACGTTGGGCGAAAATATCGAGAATCAGACCGGTGCGGGAATTCGCTCAAAATTTCTTTCGACGGTTTGGCCGTGCCAATGTCCATGCCCCGGTAGACCAGTGCCGAATCGACAC